>JALRGK010000031.1 GCA_023253415.1 Rhodocyclaceae bacterium | reverse complement strand
GACATCACCACAGACCAGCCGGTCCATGGGCTGTCCAGAGCGCATATCGGAAAGCACGGCATCAATCGCCACAGCCTGATCCACGGTTTCTTCAAAACCAAAACCATCGGCAAAGCGCTCGTAGTCATGCTCATCGAAGTGGAATGCGTGCCCCTGACGTGCCGCGCGTGCCGCATAAAGCGCGAGGAGTTCGGCAGCCGTATCTCGCGCCTGCAGGGCGGCTTTGCGTTTAGACTTTTCCCACTGGCCACTACCAAGCGTATGCAGTGGTTCATGATCCGGATCGCCACCGGAGTAGCGACTGATCAGGTGCATTTGGGCAACGGGCACGTACAGTTTGGCGTCGTTGGCAAATTCGAGCACCATGAATTCGGTATCGCCATCGCCCAGATCCAGGTGGGTTAGTCCGTGATAACGGGCAACGCCATGGGTTTCGTGAACCACGGGGTCTGCGATACGCAGTTCGGTCAGGTCGCGTAGCCAGTTATCGGCACTGGCTTTTTTGCGACTCTGTTTTTTGCGGCGCGGTGTGCCGGCAAATAGTTCCGTTTCAGTAATGATGGCCAGGTCGGGCAGGGCGAAGCCCTGGTGCAGAGGGCCCGTCAGAAGTTGCAGGGGGTCGTCTGCCGCGAGCGCATCAGATAGCGAGTCGGCTGTTCTGACGGCAAAACGGCCTTCCTGGAGCAGTGTCAGAATGCTTTCCCGGCGACCGGGACTCTCCGCCATGATGAGCGATTTGCCCGGGAAGGAACCGATAAATCGCCTTAAATCATCCAGCGGATCATCACGCCGACGATCCAGCGCAACGGGCGGAATATGGGTGATGACGGATGTCGTCGGTTCGTGGGCGCCCAGCAGCAGGCGAGGCGTGTGCTGCAATTCCTTGAAGAAGGTTTCTTCATTGAGGAACAGGCTTTCTGGCGGCAAAAGGGGGCGTTCGCGATCTCCCTGGTGGAAGGTATAGCGCGAGCGGACTTCCTGCCAGAAGCCCTGGATGGGCGTGCCAAGCTCAGCCGTAAACACGACCAGTGGCACTTGAGCCATATCCAGGTCCTGGCCCTGACCCTGGCCGCTGAGGTAGTCCATCAGGCTTGCGGTGTCATGCTCTTCAAAGAAAAGGGGCAGGTAATACTCGATCCCGGCCGGGAGGGTCCCCTGGGAGACATCACGGTAAATACCTGTTTTGGCGGGATCCCCTTCAAAGACTTCACGGAATCGTTGCCGGAAGCGCGTGCGGCTACGATCGTCCGTAGGGAATTCACGGGCGGGCAATAGCTGGATTTCCGGCACCGGAAAGAGCGTCCGCTGGGTATCGACATCGAAAGTTTTGATGCTTTCGATTTCCCGGTCAAAAAGATCGAGCCGATAGGGCAAGGCACTGCCCATCGGAAACAGATCAATGAGGCCCCCACGAATAGAAAACTCGCCCTGGGCAATGACGTTGGTAACCGCCTGATAGCCTGCTAGTGCAAGCTGGGCGCGAAGTGCGCTTTCATCCAGTTGCTGTTTCTGTCGGAAACTGAACGAATGGGCCGCCAGAAATGCGGGGGGTGGCAAACGGTGTAACGCAGTCTGGACAGAGGCCAGAAGGATGTCACATTCGTTACGTTGTAGTGCAGACAGCGTGGCCAGACGTTCCGAAATCAGATCGTGATGTGGTGAAAATGGATCGTAAGGCAGGGTTTCCCAGTCAGGAAACTGACGGATGCGCGTGTCGGGCAATAGCCATTGCAACTCCTCAAATAGGCGCTGCCTCTCCAGGGCGTCGGCCGTAAACACCACGAGCATGGGCTGTGTTTTTGTCCGAACCAGTTCGGCAATCAACAGACTCTGGGCGCCGTGGGCGATGCCCGGAATGGTGTGACGGTGGCCGATATCCGGCAATCGGGTCGGTAGTACCCCGACAGGCAAGGCCGGTAGCTGGTTTTTTGGTGACGAGGCGGAATCCTGAGGCATAGGGCCGGCTGAAAGGTGCAGTAATCAAGGCAGAAGGCCGAGATTATAGGTGACTGATAGAATTCGGGGATGTCTAGACAATACTTTGCCGTAATTCCAGCTGCCGGTTCCGGAAGCCGATTTGGCGCGCCGCAGCCTAAGCAGTACCTCATGCTGAATGGCGTGCCGCTGATCCGGCACACGATCCGTGCGCTGCTTTCCGAGCCGCGCGTTGCCAAGGTTGTGGTGGTATTGTCACCGGAGGATACGGATTGGCATGAAGGCTGCTTGCCCGATAACGCGACAGATCGAGTGCATGTGGTACGGTGTGGCGGAGCAACAAGAGCCGATAGCGTAATCAATGGAATCAATTGGTTGTTGGAAAAACCTAATGTCGATTCTAATGACTGGGTTCTGGTTCATGACGCCGCGCGCCCCTGTCTGTCGCCCACGCAGATTGATGCATTACTGACCGAGCTGAGTGATGATCCGGTGGGGGGGCTGTTGGCAATTCCGGTGGCTGACACCGTCAAACGTGCCAACGGGGAAGCCCGTGTCGATGGCACGGTCGATCGCCGTCCGCTCTGGTTGGCGCAAACCCCTCAGATGTTTCGCTTGCAGCTTCTGGCAAGAGCATTGAGCACCGTTGATCCGGCGCTGGCCACCGATGAATCATCGGCGGTGGAAGCGCTTGGCCTACAACCCAAACTGGTTGCCGGTAGCTTGAGCAACCTCAAAGTGACGTATCCACAGGATCTGCCGTTGGCTTCAGCCATTCTCCACAGCACCATCACTCTCTGACTTTAAGGCGACTAATCCTATGATCCGAATCGGCCAAGGCTACGATATCCACGCACTGGTGCCCGACCGCAAACTCATCATCGGTGGGGTCGAAATCCCCCATACGCATGGTTTGGCAGGGCATTCGGACGCCGATGTCCTGCTGCATGCGATTACCGATGCATTGTTGGGCGGTGCGGCACTGCGTGATATCGGTTTTCATTTTCCGGATACCGATCCTGCTTTTGCCGGGGCCGATTCCCGCGTACTCCTGCGTGAGGCCATGAAACGCGTTGAGGCCGCAGGCTTCGGCGTCCTTAATATTGATAGCACCGTCATTGCACAAAGCCCGAAACTTGCATCTTTCGTGCCGGCCATGATCGCCAATATTGCCGCCGATCTGGGGTTGCCGGAAAAGGACATTAACGTTAAAGCGAAAACCAATGAGCAGTTAGATGCCGTGGGTCGTAAAGAGGCAATAATTGCCCAAGCCGTCGTGCTGCTGGGTGAGCTGGCTGACGAAGAGGATCATGATCACGATGACCACGATCATCACTAATTTATCGATGGCATGATGCACTGACCATGTTACGTGTATTGAGCCTTGAAACAGCCACTGATCGGGGTGGTTTTGCCCTCTGGTCTGGTGACGCCACACCGGATACGGTCACCACGGAAAGTTGCCATGTTTTCCAGTGCCCGGTAGGCCAGCCACATGCCGAAACATTGCTGCCGGCCGTTCGCGAATCGTTGGCAAGGCTAGATTGGGCGCGTTCGAGCATCGATGCGATCGTTTTTGATGCCGGTCCGGGCATGTTTACCGGCCTTCGGGTTTCTGCGGCTTTGGCACAAGGCTTGGCATTGGCCCTGGACAAGCCCGTGGTGCCCATCTCATCACTCCAGGTGCTGGCTGAATCTGCTTATGTCGTATGTGGTGCAACGCGGGTGCTGGGTCTGCTGGATGCAAGAATGAACCAGATCTATGCAGGCTGCTGGATCAGACAGACGACTGGCTGGGTCGCTGAAATGGATGCTTGTCTGGTTAATCCATCCGATCTGACGCAACTCGCACTGCGCCAGGAACCTGGCTTGCATGTGGCCGGTACTGCGCTAGATGAATACCCGGAAGCTGCTGCCTGGTGTGCGCAGTATTTGCTGACCGATAGCCGGATCCGTTATCCGGCTGCTGACGCTCTGGCACGTTTAGGCGCTCATGGCTTCGTCACCGGGGCGGGAGTCGACCCTTCAGAAGCCTTACCCGTTTATGTTCGAGACCGTGTCGCCCTGACCACGGCAGAGCGTGCTGCCGGCCAAAGCCTGTAATGGATCTGACCATTACCCCTTTGATGGCATCTGATATTGGGCAGGTTGCAGCGATTGAAGCCATGCAGCACCATGCCCCCTGGAGCGCCGCCAGCTTTTCGGATGTGTTGCGCCAGGGCTGGCACAGCGGGGTGTTGAAAGATGCGAACCATACGATTCAGGGGTACTACATTGCGATGACCGCCGGCGATGATGAAGAATTGCTGACCATCACGGTGCACCCTGATGCAGTCAGGCAAGGGTATGGCAAAAGGTTGATGCAGGATCTGCTGGGTCATGCCAGGCAAAGGGGGGCTGCCCGTCTTTTTCTGGAGGTGCGCGCCAGTAATGCGCCGGCGATCCGTCTTTATGAGCAATTGGGCTTTAAAATAACCGGCATGCGCAAGAACTATTACTCCTTACCAGCGAACCTGCAGACTGGAACCCCTGCCGGTCGTGAAGATGCGCTGCTGATGTGCCTGCCTCTCAATGGAGAAATACACTGATGCCAGTGCAGCGTCGGCAGCTCACCGAGGCGCAGTGGCTGGATGCCATGGGGATTGATTCATTCTGGATCACCCAGGGATTGGCTGCGGCCACCCCGGCACCAATGTCAGACAACGATGCGCCCGCGCGTTCGAGTTCGGCGCCTGCGATGGCTTCGGCTCCCCTCAATTCAGACGCGATGCAGACCGTTGGTGCAGACTGGGTCAGTCTTGAAGCCCGGATTCGCAGTTGTCAGTCATGTGGCCTGTGCCGGGATCGTAAACAGGCGGTGCCGGGCAGTGGCGACCATCAGGCGACCTGGCTACTGGTGGGCGAAGCCCCCGGTGCAGAAGAGGATATGGCTGGTTTGCCCTTTGTCGGCAAGGCAGGCAAATTGCTCGATGCCATGATTGATGCGCTGGGATTAAACCGGGAGCAAGGCGTTTATATTGCGAATGCAGTGAAATGCCGCCCCCCTGAAAACCGGACGCCAGAATCGGCTGAAATCGATGCCTGCAACGGTTTTCTGAACCAGCAAATTGCCTGGATACAACCCCAGGTGATTCTGGCACTCGGGCGACCAGCGGCCTATGCCGTACTGGGGCAGGAGGCGTCTATTCAGAGTATGCGGGGTGCGGTGCATTACCGGGTGCAGGATGGCCGCAAGATTCCTGTCATCGTGACGTACCATCCGGCGTATCTACTGCGTCAACCTGCCGAAAAATGGAAGGCGTGGCAAGATTTGCTACTGGCCGACGCCACGCTGAAAACAGCGCCTCAATAAAGCAAACCGGGTTCACCCTTCGGGGTGCGCATTAATGACAGCAGTTGTCATCCAGGTGGCTGGCATCGTCATGAATGCGCTGGTTGGCCTCGAAACGTCGTTTGACCAGATACATCGTCCCGGCCACAAAGAGCCCGAATGTCACGATGACGGTATAGATACTAAAATTTGCCCAGATCATGACGGCGTAGAGACCGGTCATGACCAGAATTGCCAGGTTTTCATTGAAATTTTGAACGGCGATCGAGTGACCGGCACCCATGAGGATGTGGCCACGATGCTGTAACAGCGCATTCATGGGCACCACAAAGAAGCCGGATAGGGCACCGATGATGATTAATAACGGGACGGCAGCCCAGAAGGATGTAACGAAATTCATCAGCATGACAACGAAGCCCATGGCAATGCCCATGGGAATCACCCGGACGGATTTGCGTAGCGTAATCATCCGGGCGGCCATGGCCGCACCTGCCGCAACACCGATAGCAGTAACCCCCTGCAGCATGGATGCCTGACCCAGGTCATAACCGAGTGCATCGGCTGCCCAACGGATCACAATAAATTGCAGGGTTGCACCGGCACCCCAGAACAGGGTCGTGGTGGCTAGGGAAATCTGCCCCAGTTTGTCGCGCCAGAGGAGTTTGAGGCAATGATTAAACTCGTGAAACAGGTGCCCCGGGCGCAGTGACAACGGCACATGATCGACGCCGGTATTCGGGATGTAAAGGTTAAACAGAGCGGCCAGCACATAAATGCCGGTAATAATGAACAATGAGGACTCAAGCACGGTATCAATCGGTGTTTCAATCACCGGCATGTCAAAACTGAGAAGTGCTTGTGCGATGGCCGGGTTAATCAGCGCGCCCCCCGCGACGGTGCCGAGAATGATGGCGAGCACGGTCAGCCCCTCGATCCAGCCATTGGCGACCACCAGCAGGCGGTGCGGTAAAAGTTCCGTCAAGATGCCATATTTGGCGGGCGAGTAGGTTGCTGCCCCCAGGCCGACAATGGCGTAGCCAAGCAGCGGGTGCATGCCCATGAAAACCATCAGGCAGCCACCGATTTTGATCGTGTTGGAGATCAGCATGACCTTGCCTTTGGCCATGGAATCGGCAAAAGCACCGACAAAACCGGCGAGAACAACATAAGAAACTGTGAATAACAGTTTAAGCATCGGGTCAAACCACAGGGGGGATTGCATTTCGTGGAGTGCGTAAATCGCTGCAATCAGTAGTGCGTTATCGGCCAGCGCTGAAAAAAACTGCGCTGCCATAATGATGTAGAACCCGAATGGCATGCTTCTCGCCCGTAAAAACCAGACCGCTTTATAGCATGAATAACATGACAACCGCTTGTGCGCTGCAGCGAATGCGGCGCACATTGATCCCGAAGCAGATGAGAGCGGGTAGAATCCGAGCCTATGACTACCCATGCTTCTAGGCGCCCGATTGTTGCCGAATTTTCCGGTAGCGCGTTGCGTCAAAACGCCGATCGGGCGAGGGCGCTGACAGCCCCCTCCGGGAAGGTGTTTGCCGTTATCAAGGCAGATGCCTACGGCCATGGTTTGCTCGAGGTCGCGGCCCGCTTGAGCCCGGCTGTTGACGGATTCGCCATTCTCGAACTGTCTGCGGCTCAGGCACTTCGGCAGCATGGCTACGATGGCCCGATTCTGATGCTGGAAGGCTTTTTCAAGGCAGATGAGCTACAGGTTTTCAGTCAGTGGCAACTCGACACCGTGATCCACTGTACGGATCAGATTCAGACGCTGACCCTGACCCAGCTGTCACAGCCCCTTAATGTCTTTCTGAAGCTGAATACAGGCATGAACCGTCTCGGGTTTACCCTGGAGGAGGCTGCTGCAGCCTTTGATGCGTTGAAACAGCTGCCACAGGTGCGCAGCGTGACAGTCATGACACATTTTGCGGATGCCGATAACGACCGGGGAACCGGTTGGCAACTGGAACGTCTTGCGGCGGCATGGCCCGAGGCCGGTCTGTACCGTACGTCCTTTGCCAATTCGGCCGCTTTGTTAGCAGGCCCTGCCGACCGTCAGAAACTCGGTGATCTGGTGAGACCCGGCATCATGCTTTACGGCGCATCCCCCTGGGGCGCGAATGATCCTGCAAAAACAGCAACAGCACTTGGCCTAGCACCGGTGATGTCGCTCAAAAGCGCGATTATCGGCATTCAACACCTGCAGCCCGGTGATCGGGTGGGTTATGGTGGTACCTTTACCGCAGATCAGGCAATGACGATTGGTATTGTTGCCTGTGGTTACGCGGATGGCTACCCCCGTCATGGCAGCAACCAGGCGCCCCTACTGGTTAACGGCGTGCGAACCCGTGTTGTCGGGCGAGTCTCCATGGATATGATGTGCTGCGATTTGACCAACGTTCCCGATGCGCAGATTGGCAGCCCGGTGGTGCTCTGGGGAGAAGGTTTGCCGGCGGATGAGGTGGCTGATGCTGCCTGTACGATTGCCTATGAGTTGTTCTGTGCGTTGGCACCCCGCGTCCCCCGCATCTGGCGAGATTAGACATCCGGAATGACCATGGCCAAAGCCAAATCACTTTACATTTGCACCGAATGCGGTTCCAGCCAGCCCAAGTGGCAAGGGCAATGCCCGGATTGCAACGCCTGGAATACCCTGGTGGAAACCGTGGCAGAAAAAGCCGCTGCCAGCACCCACCGCTTTGCCAGTCTGGCGCCGGCCAGCGGTGTTCAGTCCCTAGGTAAAGTCGAAGCACGGGAAGCCCCGCGTCTGACCTCCGGTATTGACGAGTTTGACCGTGTGCTGGGGGGGGGATTGGTCTCGGGTGGTGTCGTCCTGATTGGCGGCGACCCGGGGATTGGTAAAAGCACGTTGTTGCTGCAGTGTCTGGCGGCCGTTTCTGAACGCGTGCCCGTGCTGTATGTAAGCGGCGAAGAATCTGCCGAGCAGATTGCCTTGCGTGCACAACGTCTCGATGTGGCTGCGCCAGACATGCCCCTCTATGCCGAGATCAACCTCGAAAAAATTCTGGCTACCCTGGAAGCACGTCAGCCCCGTGTGGCAGTGATCGATTCCATTCAGACGCTCTGGTCGGAGGCGCTAACGTCGGCCCCCGGTTCCGTTGCGCAGGTGCGCGAATGTGCGGCGCAACTGACCCGCTTCGCCAAGCAACACGGCATCACGCTACTGTTTGTGGGCCACGTGACGAAAGATGGTGCACTGGCCGGTCCGCGCGTTCTGGAGCATATTGTCGATACAGTGCTGTATTTTGAAGGCGATACCCATTCCAGCTTCCGTCTCGTGCGTGCCTTCAAGAACCGGTTTGGTTCCGTGAACGAGCTGGGCGTTTTTGCGATGACGGAGAAGGGGCTGAAGGCAGTCACGAACCCATCGGCGCTCTTTCTCTCCCGCCATCCGGAACCCGTGCCCGGTTCTTCAATCGTGGTGACGCAGGAAGGTTCGCGTCCGTTGCTGGTCGAAGTTCAGGCGCTCGTTGATCAGGCGTTAGGCAATCCGCGTCGCCTGACCGTAGGTCTGGAATCGCAACGTTTATCGATGTTGCTGGCCGTGCTTCATCGTCATGTCGGTATTCATTGTGCCGATCAGGATGTTTACGTGAATGCCGTGGGTGGTGTGCGCATCAACGAGCCGGCGGCTGATCTGGCCGTGATTCTATCGATCTTGTCGTCCTTCAGGAACAAGCCGCTGGACCAGAAACTCTGCGTTTTCGGCGAAGTGGGCTTAACCGGTGAGTTGCGACCGTCTCCCCGTGGCCAGGAGCGTCTGAAGGAGGCGGCCAAGCTAGGCTTTACGCATGCCTTGATTCCCACGGCTAATGCCCCAAAATCCGCGATACCGGGTTTGACGGTTATCGCTGTTCGCCGGCTGGATGAAGCCGTCGAACGCGCCTTTGCCCTTTGAATTTCAGGAACATGGATGTCCATTGATTTTTCGGCACCGCCGAAGCCTCTCTTTAGCTATCGCAAGTTCTGGGCTCACCGCTTCGGTACGGCACCGTTTCTGCCGATGTCACGTGCGGAAATGGATCTGTTGGGTTGGGATGAATGCGACATCATTCTGGTGACCGGGGATGCCTATATCGATCATCCGAGTTTCGGCATGGCGCTGGTTGGTCGATTGCTGGAGGCCCAGGGGTTTCGTGTAGGCATCATCAGCCAACCTGACTGGCATTCCGCCGAAGACTTCCGGAAACTGGGCAAACCCAAACTCTTTTATGGCATCACGGCGGGCAACATGGATTCCATGGTCAACCGCTATACCTCGGATCGCAAGATACGCTCGGACGACGCCTATACGCCGAATGGTGAACCGAACAAGCGACCGGATCGTGCCGTTGTCGTTTATAGCCAGCGCGCCCGCGAGGCTTATCCTGATACCACGGTCATTATCGGTTCCATCGAAGCAAGTTTGCGCCGTATCGCCCATTACGACTATTGGTCAGATAAAGTCCGTCGTTCGGTACTGCCCGATAGTAAGGCCGATCTGCTGCTCTTTGGTAACGCCGAGCGGGCACTCGTTGAAGTGGCACATCGTCTGGCCCGGGGTGAAACAGCGGCGCAGATTCGCGATGTGCGCGGCACGGCCTTCATGACACCACGCGACTGGTTACCGGGTGACGACTGGCAAGTCGTTGATTCCACCCAGATTGACCGCCCCGGACGGATTGAGCCGCATACCGATCCTTATGCGATGGCAGAGGGTAGCCCCTCGACACCGAAAGATGGCGACAAAATCGCCAGCGCCGGCACTGAGAGTCAGCCGATACGCATCGTGCCCCGCGTTGCGCAGACGGCGTTGCGCTCGGAACAGATTGCCGCCCATAAAAAGACCCGTCAGCATTCGGCGATCCGACTGCCATCGTATGAGCAGGTCATGGATGATCCGGTGCTGTATGCGCATACCTCGCGCGTGTTCCATCTGGAATCCAACCCGGGTAATGCCCGCCCACTCATTCAGGGGCATGGCGAACGCAACGTCTGGTTGAATCCGCCCCCTTTGCCACTGACGACGCCGGAGATGGATGCGGTTTTTGATCTGCCATTCGCACGTGCACCGCACCCGGCCTATGGCGATGCGAAGATTCCTGCCTGGGAGATGATCCGTTTTTCGGTCAACATCATGCGCGGTTGTTTCGGTGGCTGCACCTTCTGTTCGATTACCGAACATGAAGGGCGCATCATCCAGAGTCGTTCCGAGGCATCTATCCTCAGGGAAATCGAGGCCATTCGCGATAAAACACCCGGTTTTACCGGCATTATCTCCGACGTCGGTGGCCCAACAGCCAACATGTACCAGCTGACCTGTAAGGACCCGAAGATCGAGTCTTCATGCCGCAAGCTGTCCTGCGTCTATCCGGATATCTGCGATAACCTGAATACCGATCATGGCCCGCTCATTCAGTTGTATCGCAAAGCACGCGCACTGCCGGGTATCAAGAAGATCCTGATTGGCTCCGGGCTGCGTTACGACCTGGCCGTGCGCTCACCGGAATACATCAAGGAACTGGTGACATACCATGTCGGCGGTTACTTGAAGATCGCGCCAGAACACACGGAAGCGGGACCGCTCTCCAAAATGATGAAACCGGGCATCGGTGCCTACGAACGTTTCAAGCAGCTTTTCGAGGCAGCATCACGAGCCGCCGGTAAGGAGCAGTATCTGATTCCGTATTTCATCGCGGCGCATCCCGGCACGAGCGACGAGGATATGTTGAATCTGGCCCTCTGGCTCAAACGCAACAACTTCCGCCTGGATCAGGTGCAGACTTTCCTGCCAACGCCGATGGCATTGGCCACAACGATGTACCACACGCGCAAGAACCCGTTACGGGGCTTGAAGGGCGGGGGAGAGAACGTCGAGGTCATTCGTGAGGGTCGTCGCCGTCGTCTGCATAAGGCGTTTTTGCGGTATCACGATCCGGCGAACTGGCCAATGCTGCGCGAGGCACTCAATGCCATGGGTCGCGCGGATCTCATCGGTAATGGTAAGAAGCAGTTGATCCCTGCCTGGCAACCCAAGGGTTTCGAGACTGGCTACCGTTCAGAACCGCGCACGGCGCGCGATCATGTGCACGCGCCCACACGTTCATCCGTATCGCCAGCGCGTAAGCACGGCGCTAGTCATGTCGGCAAACCCGGGGGTGTCAGGACGAAATCTGCGCCAGTTGGCCGTCGATCAACCAAGCGTTGAGGTACAGGCCGGGCAGCGCTTGGCGGACAACGGGATTTGCGTACAGCATTCCGGGCAAGCCTTGGTAGTTGGTGCAGCCTCTTCCTTGGGAAGCAGGGTGTCAGCGGCTTTGTTATACGCTTTAACCACCCAGAAAACAGCGAACGCGATAATGAAGAAACTCACCATGGCATTGGCGAACAAACCATAGTTCAGGGTAACCGCACCAGCCGCTTTGGCAATGGCCGGGGTGGCGTAAGGTCCGGGCGTTGTGCCTTCTTTGAGTACGACAAACAGGCTTGAGAAGTCCAAGCCGCCGAGTAGCAAGCCCAGAGGTGGCATCAATACGTCGTTCACAAGACTGGTCACAATCGTGCCAAAGGCAGCGCCAATGACGATACCGACGGCCATATCGACCGCGTTACCGCGCACAGCAAATTTTAAGAAGTCTTTGAGCATCGGTTTTCTCCAGTAGCCGGTAAAATTGACAACGTTACAGCGAATGATACAAAGGATTGAGGATGGTTGTCCCGCATATTGACCATAGCTATTACGACTTGCTCGGTGGCGAATCCGGCGTGCGCACCCTGGTGGATGATTTTTACGATCATATGCAGCTCGATGAAAGATTCGCCGGCATCCGTGCAATGCACCCGCAGGATATGAGCACATCACGTGACAAGCTATTCTGGTTTCTATCCGGCTGGTTAGGTGGCCCACCGCTGTTCGAAGAAAAGTTCGGGCATCCACGCTTGCGCGCGAGGCACTTGCCATTTTCGATTGGCGAATCCGAGCGGGATCAGTGGATGACCTGTATGGCCGAGGTGATGGAAAAGTCGGCTTTGAGTCCGGAAGCTAGAACGGCATTAATCGGCGCGCTTTTTAAAACAGCCGACTGGATGCGCAACCGGGACGTTTAAGCCCCGGAATACGCCCCGAAATCAACGACTTTCTGCTATAATTTAAAGATTATTTCGGCCTGTTGCATCGCATCAAAGCGGTGTGCCGGCCGCTTACGGTTTCAATTAATCACACTAATCATCACCCGGTTGAATACACATGTCTGCACGTCCGATTCGTAATATCGCTATTATTGCCCACGTTGACCACGGCAAAACCACGCTGGTTGACCAGCTACTGCGTCAATCCGGCACCTTTGCCGCCCACCAGCAGCTGGTTGAGTGCGTCATGGACTCGAACGATCTGGAAAAGGAACGTGGTATTACGATTCTTTCCAAGAATACGGCCGTTGAATACAACGGTGTCCATATCAACATCGTTGATACCCCGGGTCACGCCGATTTCGGTGGCGAAGTGGAACGTGTGCTGGGCATGGTGGATGGTGTGGTACTGCTGGTCGATGCCGCCGAAGGCCCGATGCCGCAAACCCGTTTCGTGACCAAGAAGGCGCTGGCGCTGGGTCTGCGCCCGATCGTCCTGGTCAACAAGGTTGACCGTGATGGTGCCGATCCGGATACCGCAGTGAACCTGACGTTCGACCTGTTCGACAAGCTGGGTGCGACGGACGAGCAGCTGGACTTCCCGATTGTGTATGCATCTGGCCTGAATGGCTGGGCAGCGATGGAACTGGATCAGCCGCGCGAAAACATGAAGCCGCTGTTCGACACCATTCTGGCGCATGTACCCGCACCGGATGCTGATGTTGATGCACCGTTGCAGCTGCAAATCACCGCACTGGACTATTCCTCCTACGTGGGTCGTATCGGCGTGGGCAAGATTATCCGTGGTCGCGTCAAGACGGGCCAGAACGTGATGGTGATGTTCGGTACGGAAGAAGAAGCGGCCGCACACGATCGTAGCCCGATCAAGGCGAAGATTGGCCAAGTATTCGGTTATAAGGGTCTGAATAAAGTTGAAATGGCCGAAGGCCTGGCCGGTGACATCGTCCAGATTACCGGTATCGAAGATCTGGTCCTGGGCTGTACGGTGACCGATCCGGAGCAACCGGAAGCCTTGCCGTTGCTGAAAATCGACGAACCGACCCTGGAAATGCAGTTCATGGTGAACACCAGCCCGTTGGCCGGTACCGAAGGTAAGTTCGTCACCAGCCGGCAGGTGCGTGATCGTCTGCACAAAGAGCTGCTGACCAATATGGCGCTGCGCGTTAAGGATACGGCGAACGGCGATGTGTTTGACGTTGCCGGACGTGGTGAATTGCACCTGGGTATTTTGCTCGAAAACATGCGTCGTGAAGGTTACGAGCTGGCTGTTGGCCGGCCACGCGTGGTGAAGAAGATGATCGACGGTGTCGAGTGTGAGCCGTACGAGATGCTGACTGTGGATGTTGAAGAAGACACCCAGGGTGGCGTGATGGAATCACTGGGTATGCGTAAGGGCGACCTGCAGGATATGGTTCCGGATGGCCGTGGTCGCGTGCGTATCGAATACAAGATTCCGGCGCGTGGTCTGATTGGTTTCCAGGGTGAGTTCATGAACCTGACCCGCGGTAATGGCCTGATGAGCCATGTGTTCGACGAGTACGCCCCGGTGAAAGAGGGGGGGGTTGCCGAGCGTCGTAACGGCGTGCTGATTTCCCAGGATGACGGCGAAGCCGTGGCCTACGCACTATGGAAGCTGCAGGATCGCGGTCGTATGTTCGTGAACCCGGGTGAGAAGCTTTACGAAGGCATGATCATTGGTATTCACAGCCGTGAGAATGACCTGGTCGTGAACCCGATCAAGGGTAAGCAGCTGACCAACGTGCGCGCCTCAGGTACTGATGAAGCCGTGCGTCTGGTGCCGCCGGTTCAGCTCAGCCTGGAGTCGGCCATCGAGTTTATCGCCGATGATGAGCTGGTAGAACTGACGCCGAAGTCAATTCGTCTGCGGAAACGTCATCTGAAAGAACACGAGCGTAAGAAAGCCTCGCGCGAATCGGCATAAGAGAATCGCAGGGACGGCGGATGTCGTTCCTGCAGCGCCAGAAGACAACAAAAAACCGGCCTAGGCCGGTTTTTTGTTGTCCTTTCGGTGAATTACTTCACGCGTGAACGGTACTCGTGGGTACGGGTATCAATTTCGATTTTGTCGCCGATTTCAACGAAAGCAGGTACGTTGATGACGAAGTTGGTTGGCTTGATACGGGCTGGTTTCATGACTTTACCCGAGGTGTCGCCCTTAACGGCGGGCTCGGTGTATTCAACTTCACGAACAACTGAAGTCGGCAGTTCTACCGAGATCGCCTTGCCGTCATAGAAGACCACTTCGCAAGGCATGGCGTCGTCCAGGTAGTTCAGTGCCTCGGTCATGTTTTCGCCTTCGACTTCGTACTGGTTGTACTCGGCATCCATGAATACATACATCGGATCGGCAAAGTACGAGTAGGTCACTTCCTTACGGTCGAGCACCACGACTTCGAACTTTTCATCTGCCTTGTAGACCGACTCGCTACCGCTACCGGTCAGCAGGTTCTTCATTTTCATTTTGACAACAGCGGCGTTACGGCCAGACTTGTTGTATTCGGCCTTCAGAATGACCTGCGGCTCGGTGCCGACCATGATCACGTTACCAACGCGCAAATCCTGTGCTGTCTTCATAGATTCAACTTTCAGTTAATTTATCCGGTGGCGAGTCAGTAGCAACCCATGACTCGCGAAACCCGTCATTTTACCAGATGCCTTGCAAAATCCTTGAGTTGCGTCACGAGATCCCTCTGGGTAAGCAGATAGCTACGCCAGGCCAGGGCGTTTGCCAATAACAAGGGGTATATCTCAACAAGCTTCTGCCAATGGGTCGATATAGCCAATTCGAATGCCGATGCACCATTCCAGGCCAACACAAACTCGCGGTAAAGCGTTTGTTGTTCACAGTTCAAAACGCCTTGATTCAAGTATCGGTCATAAAACGCCAGGAGTTTGTCAAAATGCACGTGATCTGCCTGGGGATAAATATGCCAGACCAGTGGTTTGGCGGCCCATTGCGCCCGGACAAATGAATCCTCTCCCCGGATAAATAGCCAGTCGTGCTGGGCAAGCACGGCATCAAAATCAGACTGTGGCACGAAGGGTGCGTCCGAGATGCTGAGTGCGCCTCGGTTGGCCGTTGTCGATTGCCACGATTTAGCTTGTGAGCGTGACGGACAGACAGCAACGTTGAGTTGTGCTGGTCTGACAGATGCCGCTAGTACATCGAGCCACTGATCCAGTAAGGGCTGTTCGTAACTGAACAAGAAAATCGCCTGGGTGGCTGCTGCCGCAGCGCCTTCTGTAGTCGCGGTATTTACTGACGTTAGGGATGCCGTCAGTAGGGCTTCCCGGATCAGGCCTCCGGTAGCAGGTGTAAAGCCCGGAAAGTAAAAGTGTTTGGTAAGTGCGTAACGAGGATGAGGCGAGGGTAGCGTATGGTGGGCTTCGACCCAGCTTTCCGCCGATAGGTATTCCAGATTAATCCAGGTAGGTTTAATGCTGCGCTGCTGCATGGCCTCTAAATAACTAACCGGTGGGTCACAGGCAAAGGCTTCAACAACCACATCGGCCACCTCATCGGCAGAAAACAAACGGGTCGACTCTGGCCAAGGGCTGACCTTTATGTCTGGGAAGCTTGAATCGGTTCCTTGTAACTGAGCGAGCACTAGCGGTTCGTCAATGAACAACTGGACCGTTTCCCCACGCTCCACCAGATCTACGGCCAGACGCCAACACACTCCGGCGTCACCGTAGTTATCGATAACGCGGCAGAAAATATCCCAACGCAAGGTATTAGACGGGTACCCGGGCGGCGAGTTCATCAAGTACGCGGTGTCTTTCGTCGGCAGTCATGCTCGACC
>JALRGK010000004.1 GCA_023253415.1 Rhodocyclaceae bacterium | reverse complement strand
GATTGCCGATGTTCAGTTTGATGACCCGATGCCCCTCTTCCTCCATCTTCTTGGCGGCCGCTAGCACCGGTCCACGAATGTCGTAGCACACGTTGGCAAGCTTGGAAGATTTGGTGATGGGCTTCATGGTCGTTCAGTGGTCGAGGCGAGTCGGCAAATCTGGATGAAAACCGGTTATCCTACTCCTTTTTCGGCCTTCTTGGGCGCCCCATGAAACTGCATCTGTCCCCTAATGCCGGCCTTCTGACATTCAGCAGCCATGGCCCAGGCTATGTCGCCGTCAACGGCACCCATTACGAAGGATCGGTCATCGTCTGCGGCCGTGACGTCGTCAGCAACTGGGCGCCTCACGGTTTTGACGGGCTTGATGCCAGCCAGTTCGAACAACTGGCCAACATGGATGCAGAAATTGTACTGTTCGGTAGTGGCGAGCGTCAGCGCTTTCCCCACCCGGCGCTGCTCAAGCCTTTGATCGAGAAAGGCATCGGCCTGGAGGTCATGGACACCAAGGCCGCTTGCCGCACCTACAACATTCTCGTTGCCGAAGGGCGCCGCGTCGCCTGCGGCATCCTCATCGCGCCTGCGCCTGCATCCGCCGAACCTCACGATACTGCCGCATGAACACCTCATTCACCTCTCTACTCTCCGCTTTCTACACGCGCCGTTTTCTGTGGCTGCTCGCAGCCCTCTTCACGCTGGCCTGGTTTGGCGTACTGGATTACCGCCATCTGGTGGCCTCGGACGAAGGTCGCTATGGCGAAATCGCCCGCGAAATGTACGCCACCGGTGACTGGGTCACCCCACGTTACAACGGCTACAAATACTTCGAGAAACCCCCGCTGCAGGGCTGGATGACCGCGATTGCCTACCACCTGTTTGGCGTGGGCGAATGGCAATCTCGTCTGTGGACAGGCTTTACCGGCTACTTTGCCATTCTGGCCACCGGCTTTACCGCCTGGAAGCTGGTGGGCGGTGAACGAGGCGTGGTTGCCGGCTGGATCTCGGCCATTCTGCTGGCCAGTAGCCCGATGTGGAGCGTCGGCGGCCACTTCAACACCCTGGACATGGGCCTTTCCAGCATTCTCAGCTGCGCGCTGTTCAGCCTGATCCTGGCCCAGCGCGACCACATTTCTATCAAGGCCCGACGCAACTGGATGTGGCTCTGCTGGGTCTTCATGGCGCTGGCCGTGCTCTCCAAAGGCCTCATCGGCCTGGTTATTCCGGGCATGGTGCTGGTGGTATACACCCTCACCACTTGGAACTGGGGGCTCTGGAAGCGACTGCATCTATTTTCCGGCCTGGTGGTCTTTTTCCTGATCGTCAGCCCCTGGTTCATTCTGGTGTCGATCAAGAATCCGGAATTTGCCCACTTCTTCTTTATCCACGAACACTGGGACCGCTTCACCAAGGACGGGCATAACCGCAAAGGCCACCCGCTTTACTTTATCCCCCTCATCCTCGTCGGCTTTATTCCCTGGTTGCTGCAACTGGCCCAGGGCTTCATGACGGCCTGGAAAGAGCGCCGGGGTGAATCGCAGGTTTCGGCCGTCCCCGGCTTCCGCCCGCTCTGGCTGGCAGCGGTCTGGGCGGTGATGATCTTCCTGTTCTTCAGCAAATCACAATCAAAGCTGCCCGGCTACATCATGCCGATCTTTCCGGCCATCTCCCTGTTGGCCGGCCTGGCGATGACCAACGCCTTCGAGCGCATGAGCTCGGCCGGCGAAGACCGCAGCTGGAAGCGCCAGATGATTTACATGACGCTGCTGATACTGGCCGGCTTTATTGCATTGCCTTACACCTACCAGCTGGGCAAAGCCCCCTATGAGCAGCTGGAGTATCAGGAATACACCGTCTGGATCGCCGTCGCGCTGGTCGCCGCCCTCACCACCATGGTGTACGCCTGGACCGCCATTCGCGGTTTCGAGCACAAAGATCCGGCACACCGTCTGCGCCAGCTGATGGATGGTCTGCTGCGCGCCGCCATTGCCTTTTATATCCTGGTTCAGATTGTCGGCCTGGGTCACGACACCCATGGTCGCTCGATCTCAGGCGCCGACCTGGCGGTTGCTGTACGCCCGTACATCAAAGACGACACGCCGGTGTATTCGATCCGCATGCTGGACCACACCTTCCCGTTCTATATCCAGCACCCGACTATCATGGTCGACATGCAGGACGAACTGGAGTTCGGCATTCATCAGGAACCAGACACCTGGGCGCCCAAGGTCAGTGATTTTGCCATCCGTTGGCAGAAAGATACTGCACCGGTGGTCGTTGTGCCGCTGCAATATCTGGATGATATTGCCGCGCTCCATCTGCCCATGGCCGAAGTGGGCCGCGACACCCGCCGTGCGGTGTTTGTAAAACCAACACACCAGCCGGCACCGCCCGCGCAACCCTACACCCCTCCGGTGAACTAAATGACACTTGGCACCTTCGGTTTTCTATTTACCGGCATTCTGCTCAATGCCGCCGCCCAGCTGCTGCTCAAAGCAGGCGTGCGCAATCTGGGCGAGCTGTCACTGTCGATGGACACCCTGTTCAGCACTGCCGTTTCCGTGGGGACCCAGATTCCCATCATCGGCGGCCTGTTCTGCTACGGCATCAGTGTCTTTGTCTGGATCATCGGCCTATCGCGCGTGGACGTGACCATCGCCTACCCGATGCTGTCACTAGGCTATGTCATCAACGCTGCCCTCGCCTGGTATCTATTTGGCGAAGTCATGAGCATGCAGCGCATTATTGGTATTACGGTCATTCTGATCGGCGTCTGGATTCTGGCCCGCAGTTAATCTTTCCTGAAGAGGTGTTCTATGAAATTGCGATCATTCAAATTAGCGACCAGCCTCTGTTTTCTGACCGCCGCCGGATTGTCATTTGCAGCACCACAGCACAACCAGAAATCAGCAGCCGGCACCGTCAGCACGGTGCAAATACCGGAACTGGAACCTGGAAAAACCATTCTGGGGCAGGACTTCACCTACCCCACAGGTGCTCCACTGCTCAAGAGTAAAATTGTCGAAGTGCCACCGGGCCAGGACATCGAGTG
>JALRGK010000199.1 GCA_023253415.1 Rhodocyclaceae bacterium | reverse complement strand
AATGCGCACGATACGCACGGTAAGTCGATGGTGATCATCGGCGCCGCCATGAATCACTGGTATCACATGGACATGAACTACCGGTCCATCATGAACATGCTGATCATGTGTGGTTGTATCGGCCAGAGCGGCGGCGGCTGGTCGCACTATGTGGGTCAGGAAAAGCTGCGTCCGCAAACCGGCTGGACCGCACTGGCGTTCGCGCTGGATTGGAACCGCCCGCCGCGCCATATGAACAGTACCTCGTTCTTCTATGCGCATACCGATCAGTGGCGTTACGAAACGCTGCGCGTGGCCGATCTGCTGTCGCCGCTCGCTGACAAGAACAAGTTCAGCGGGAGCATCATCGACTTCAACGCGCGTTCGGAACGCATGGGTTGGTTGCCATCGGCGCCGCAGCTGGAGCGTAACCCGCTGGAACTCTCACGCGAGGCCATCGCGAAGGGTGTTGATCCCAAGGACTATGTCGTCAGCCAGTTGAAATCCGGCGAACTGAAGTTCTCCTGCGACGATCCGGATAACCCCAAGAACTTCCCGCGCAACATGTTTGTCTGGCGCTCGAATCTGCTTGGTTCGTCGGGTAAGGGCCACGAATACTTTCTCAAGCATCTGCTCGGCACCGCCAACGGGGTGCAGGGCAAAGACCTGGGGCAGACCGGCGACGTCAAGCCGCAGGATGTGGTCTGGCGTGATCAGGCACCGGAAGGCAAGCTGGATCTGCTGGTGACGCTGGACTTCCGTATGTCCACCACCTGTCTGTATTCCGACATCGTGCTGCCGACCGCCACCTGGTACGAGAAGAACGATCTCAATACCTCGGATATGCACCCGTTTATCCACCCGCTGTCGAAAGCTGTTGATCCGGCCTGGGAAGCACGCAGTGACTGGGAAATCTACAAGGGCTTCGCCAAGCGCTTCTCCGAGTTGTCGGATGGCTATCTGGGCGTCGAGAAAGATATTGTCGCCGTACCCATCCTGCACGATACCGCTGGCGAAATCGCCCAGCCCTATGACACCAAAGACTGGACGAAGGGTGAGTGCGAGGCCATTCCCGGCAAAACGATGCCGAACTTTGTGGTGGTTGAGCGCAACTACAGCCAGATCCACGACAAGTTCACCTCGCTGGGTCCGCTCCTGGACAAGCTGGGCAATGGCGGCAAGGGCATCAACTGGGATACCCAGCATGAAGTCAAACTGCTCGGCGAATTGAACTACAAGGTGCGCAACGAAGGTGTGGCGCAAGGCCGTCCGAATATCGATACCGATATCGATGCGACCGAAGTGGTGCTGACGCTGGCGCCGGAAACCAACGGCGAAGTCGCCGTCAAGGCCTGGGCTGCGCTGTCAGAATTTACCGGCATTGATCACCGTCACCTGGCGCTGACCCGCGAAGACGAAAAAATCCGTTATCGCGATATTCAGGCGCAGCCGCGCAAGATTATATCCAGCCCGACCTGGAGCGGTATCGAATCCGAGCATGTCAGCTACAACGCCGGTTACACCAACGTGCACGAACTGATCCCCTGGCGCACGCTCACGGGTCGTCAGCAGCTGTATCAGGATCACGAATGGATGCGTGCATTTGGCGAAGGCTTCTGTTCGTACAAGCCGCCGGTCGATCTGCGCAGTCACCAGCAGATCATGAACAAGAAGCCCAATGGCAACAAGGAAATTGCGCTGAATTTCATTACGCCGCACCAGAAATGGGGGATTCACAGTACCTATACCGACAATCTGATCATGCTGACGCTGTCGCGCGGTGGTCCGATTGTCTGGCTGTCGGAAGTGGATGCCCAGAAGGTCGGTATTGAGGACAACGACTGGATCGAAGCTTTCAACAGCAATGGTGCCCTGTGTGCCCGTGCTGTCGTCAGCCAGCGGGTGCCGGAAGGCATGGTGATGATGTACCACGCCCAGGAGAAGATCGTGAACGTGCCAGGCTCCGAAGTGACCCAGACGCGCGGTGGTATCCATAACTCCGTGACGCGTGCCGTGCTGAAGCCGACGCACATGATCGGTGGTTACGCCCAGCTGAGCTACGGCTTCAACTACTACGGAACGGTCGGTTCCAACCGCGATGAGTTCGTGGTGGTCCGCAAGATGAACAAGGTGGACTGGATGGACGGTCCCGCTCAACCGGCGATGGAGGCCTGATCATGAAAGTTCGCGCACAAATTGGCATGGTGCTCAATCTGGACAAGTGCATCGGTTGCCATACCTGTTCTGTCACCTGTAAGAATGTCTGGACGACACGTGAAGGCGTCGAGTACGCCTGGTTCAATAACGTTGAGACCAAGCCGGGTGTCGGCTTCCCGCATAACTGGGAAGATCAGAAGCAGTGGAATGGTGGCTGGGAGCGCAAGTCGAACGGCAAGCTACAGCTGAAGATGGGTTCGAAGCTCAAGATCCTTTCCAAGATCTTTGCCAACCCGGATCTGCCGCAGATTGACGACTACTACGAGCCGTTTACCTTCGATTACGAGCATCTGCAGAAAGCCCCGCTGTCGAAAGCGGCACCGGTCGCCCGTCCGCGCTCGCTGATCACCGGCGAACGCATGGAAAAGATCAACGGCGGTCCGAACTGGGAAGAAATTCTCGGTACCGAGTTCAGCAAGCGCTCGAAGGACTATAACTTCGAAGACGTCCAGAAGGAGATGTACGGACAATTCGAAAACACCTTCATGATGTATCTGCCGCGTCTGTGTGAACACTGCCTGAATCCGGCCTGCGTGGCCGCGTGCCCGGCGGGTTCGATCTACAAACGCGAGGAAGATGGCGTTGTTCTGATCGACCAGGATAAGTGCCGCGGCTGGCGGATGTGCGTGTCGGCCTGCCCGTACAAGAAGATTTACTACAATTGGAAGAGCGGTAAATCCGAGAAGTGCATTCTCTGCTATCCGCGTCTGGAATCGGGTCAGCCGACCGTCTGTTCGGAAACCTGTGTGGGTCGAATCCGTTACCTCGGTGTCCTGCTCTATGACGCAGATCGGATCGAGCAGGCCGCATCGGTCGAAAATGAACAAGACCTGTATCACGAACAGTTGAAAACCTTCCTAGATCCGAACGATCCGGAAGTCCGTGCCGCCGCACTGCGCGATGGTGTGCCACAGGCCTGGATTGACGCCGCCGCGCAGTCGCCGGTGTATAAGATGGCCATCGACTGGACGATTGCCTTCCCGCTCCACCCGGAATACCGTACGCTGCCGATGGTCTGGTACG
>JALRGK010000151.1 GCA_023253415.1 Rhodocyclaceae bacterium | reverse complement strand
AATTGCGGGATCGTAAACGCTGTCAGTACTCGCCCCAGACGGAGGTGGTGGGTTCCCGGCGTACGTCGTAAATGTGGCCCATCGCCTAGGCGCCAGACCATGAAGGCTGCGATACAGGCAAGTATGCTGGAAACCAGTAGGGTAGATTGCCAAGACCAGTCAGCCCCGGCAAGGCGTACGCCGTGTGGGAGTGCACTACCCAGCGTTAGCATGCCAACGAGTTGGGCCAGTGCGGTGCCGGCGCGTTCCGGCACCCAGCTGACAACAAGCTTCATACCGAGTGGGTAAACGCCGGCCAGACAGAAGCCAACGGCAAAGCGCAGTGGCAGGCCACTCATCAGCCCATCTGCGGCGAAGGCGAAGAGGGCGTTGAATAGCGCACCGAGTAGGGCGCACGCGGTAAAAATACGGCTGGCCTCGAAGCGGTCGGCCAGGCCTGTGAGGGCAAAGGTCAGTGTGCCGGAGATAAAGCCGAGCTGTACGGCGTTTGTGAGCAGGCCTATGTCGGCTTCGGTGAGGCCCCAGGCTGCCATGAGGCTGCCCGCTGCGCTATTGGTTGAAAACCAGAGCGAGGTTCCGAAGAGTTGGGCAATGACGATCACTGCAACCGGTGAGTTTGGCAGGCGCATCGGTGCATCGTACCCGAAGCTGATTCAGGCCGGCGTACGTGCTTGGTGAATTGTTTTTGTCAGCACTGTCAGTTGTTTGAAAGTTTTAAGGGGGAGAGTCAACCTGTCGCAGTTGTGGGTGGCGCATTATTTGTGCCCCGCGTATTTACAAATGCGTAGATTTGTTACAGGATGCAAAACAAGTCGCCATAATTATGGCGCAATAAAAACTGGGAGACTGAAGTATGAGCAAGCGCATTGCCTATGTAACGGGTGGTATGGGTGGCATCGGAACCGCCATTTGTCAGCGTCTGGCCAAGGACGGCTTTACGGTTGTTGCCGGCTGTGGCCCGAACTCGCCACGTAAAGACAAGTGGCTGGCCGAGCAGAAGGCGCTGGGTTATGACTTCATTGCTTCCGAGGGGAACGTGGCTGACTGGGATAGCACCGTCGCCGCATTCGACAAGGTAAAAAAAGAAGTCGGGGAAATCGACGTCTTGGTCAACAACGCGGGTATTACGCGTGATGGCATGTTCCGCAAGATGACCCGCGAATCGTGGGATGCCGTGATCGACACCAACCTGAACTCCATGTTCAATGTGACCAAGCAGGTGATTGATGGCATGGTAGACCGCAACTGGGGTCGCATCATCAACATCTCGTCGGTGAACGGTCAGAAGGGTCAGATGGGTCAGGTCAACTACTCGACCGCCAAGGCCGGTATGCACGGTTTCACCATGGCCCTGGCACAGGAAGTGGCTAGCAAGGGCGTCACGGTTAACACCGTATCACCGGGCTACATTGGTACCGACATGGTGAAAGCTATTCGTGAAGACGTCCTCGAAAAGATCATCGCGGGTGTGCCGATGAAGCGTCTGGGGACGCCAGAAGAAATCGCTTCGATGGTGTCGTGGCTGGCCGGTCCGGATGGCAGTTTCTCGACGGGTGCCGACTTCTCGCTGAACGGCGGTATCCACATGTAATCGGTTTATCCGATCATGTGAAAACGGCTCGCTTAGGCGGGCCGTTTTTTATAGGGGTCAGAGTTTACGCAGCCGTTCCTGGTACGCCTCGGTATCAAAGATCCCCCCCGGCTGCTGCGCATGCCAGACTGTTTCGCCCAGGCACTCCAGCAAGCGGTGCAGTGCTTCATGGGCATCCCCCAGTTTGGCCGCCTGCTGCTCGAAGATGGCACGAATGCCCGGTGGCGAATCGACTGAAAGCTGTTCAAGCAGCGCCATGTGGAGCGACAGATGCAGCATCGGATTCATGGTGCCTTGTTCGGGTGTCCATTCGCCGGCCAGTGCCGCCTCAGGATCGTCGAGCAGCGCATGATATTCCGGGTGCAGGGCAATCACATCCGCCGCCAGCACCTCGGCACCATCAAGCGGTAGACGATCTCGCTGCTTACGTCGTGCTTCACAGAAGAAATGACGGACCTGGTCTTTGGTGGGCGTAAAAATCATGCGGCTATTCTACTGGAGCGGGGTCAGTTTCTTGCGGGCGGCTTTGGCTTCGGGCGCACGGCATAAGTCGATCACCGGGCAGCGCTCACATTCCGGTTTACGGGCTTTACAGATGTAGCGGCCCAGCAGAATCAGCCAGTGATGCGCATCGAGCAGAAATTCCTGAGGCACATTCTTCAAGAGTTTCTGCTCTACGGCCAGCGGGGTTTTACCCGGCGCCAGCCCGGTACGATTCGACACGCGAAAAATGTGGGTGTCCACCGCCATGGTCGGATGGCCGAAAGCCGTATTCAACACCACGTTGGCGGTCTTGCGCCCAACCCCCGGCAAGGCTTCCAATGCAGCCCGATCTTCCGGCACCTCGCCGTTAAACTGCGCAACCAGGATCTTGCAGGTGGCGATCACGTTCTTCGATTTGGTCGGATACAGCCCGATGGTCTTCACGTAGGGGACCAGGCCTTCAACCTCGAGTGCTGCCATCGATGTCGCATCGGGCGCATCCTTGAACAGCTGGCGCGTGGCCAGATTCACCCCTTTGTCAGTCGCCTGCGCCGACAGAATCACGGCAATGAGTAGCTGAAAGGTTGAGCCGTACTCAAGCTCCGTCGTCGGATGCGGATTCTCGGCCTGCAAGCGCCGGAAAAACTCGACGCGATCAGCGGCTTTCA
>JALRGK010000072.1 GCA_023253415.1 Rhodocyclaceae bacterium | reverse complement strand
ACCAGCGAGACGATCACCGGAAAAACCAAGAGCTTCAGCGCCGAGCGCAAGGCGCGCAAGGGCTTGCCATGGTGGTGCCAACGCTCCACCCATTCCATCAAAGCGGCCACGCCAGCCAAGATCAGCAGCAGCCAGATGGTGCCGGCCGTCGGGGTGAGTTCGCCCTGCAGCAATTTGAGCAGTGTGGTTTTACCAACACCGTTTTCACCGATGATGGCGATTTTTTCACCACCGTTGATGTTGAGTGACAGATTCTTGAAGAGTGGCTCGCTATCCGGGTAGGCAAAGCAGAGGTTTTCAATTTCAACTGCCTGGCGGTGCAGCTTGTCCTTCTCATCGAAATCGAAGCGGATCCACGGGTACTGACGCGACGACGGCTTGACGTCTTCCGGTTTCAGTTTGTCTATCAGCTTGAGGCGGCTGGTGGCCTGCTTGGCCTTCGAGGCGTTGGCCGAGAAGCGGCGAACGAAGGTCTGTAGCTCGGCGATGCGTTCCTTGGCCTTGGCATTGGCATTGGCCTGACGTTCACGAGCCTGTGTTGAGGCTTCCATGAAGTCGTCGTAGTTACCAGCGTAAGTGGTGATCTTGCCGTAGTCCAGATCGGCCATGTGCGTGCACACCTGATTCAGGAAGTGACGGTCATGGGAGATGATGATCATGGTGGAATTGCGCTCGTTGAGTACGTCTTCCAGCCAGCGAATGGTGTTGATGTCGAGGTTGTTGGTCGGTTCGTCGAGCAGCAGGATGTCCGGGTTGGCGAACAGTGCCTGGGCCAGTAACACACGCAGCTTCCAGCCGGGCGCGACTTCGCGCATCGGGCCGTTGTGCTTGTCAGTCGGGATGCCGACGCCGAGTAGCAGTTCACCGGCGCGCGATTCGGCCGTGTAGCCGTCGTACTCGGCGAACTTCACTTCCAGCTCGGCGGCCTTCATGTAGTCGTCTTCGGTAGCTTCCGGGTTGGCGTAAATGGCATCGCGCTCCTGCATGCAGGCCCACATTTCTTCATGACCCTGCAATACCACGTCGAGAACACGCTGATCTTCGTAGGCAAACTGATCCTGGCGCAGATACGCCATGCGTTCGTTGACGTCTTTGCTGACGTTGCCGGCCGTTGATTCGAGTGCGCCGCACAGAATCTTCATGAAAGTCGATTTACCGGCGCCATTGGCGCCAATCAGGCCGTACCGATAGCCTTCGCCAAATTTGACCGAGACGTTTTCAAACAGGGGCTTGGCCCCGAACTGCATGGTGATGTTATTTGCGACGAGCATGGGAAATCCAGAAATCGTGACGACCCTGCGAGGGGGCGTGCTAAGACGATGTTTTTAAACCTGACATTCTACCAGCCGGCTCGCTGCAATGCCGCACCCGTCTGGTGCGCATGGGGTAAACTGTGCCTATGGTTCCTCATCTGACGACTGCCCTGGCGGGCCCGCTTCTGGCGCTGGAACAGCGCTTTCTGGATCAGACGACTGCGATTGAGCGGTGGTTTCGGTGCGCCTGGCAGGATCACACGCCACCATTTTATGCCTCGGTGGATCTGCGCAATGCGGGTTACAAGCTGGCACCGGTCGATACCAATCTGTTCCCCGGTGGCTTCAATAACTTGAATCCCGCGTTTTACCCGTTGTGTATTCAGGCGATTCAGACAGCGATTGAAAAGTACTGTCCGGATGCGCGCAACATGCTGCTGATTCCGGAAAACCACACCCGGAACCAGTTCTACCTGAAAAACGTGGCAACACTCGCTGGCGTTTTGCGGCAGGCGGGTTTGACAGTGCGCCTGGGTTCGGTGTCGCCGGAGGTGACGATGCCCGTCACGCTGGAACTGGATGATGGCCAATCGCTCCATCTCGAACCGCTGCAGCTCAATAACGGTCGCTGGGGTGTGGCAGGTTTCGACCCCTGCATGGTGTTGCTCAACAATGATCTCTCGGCTGGTGTGCCGGATATTCTGCAGGCGCCTACGGGTCAGACGCTGATTCCGCCGGTACATGCTGGCTGGCATGTGCGCCGTAAGAGCCAGCACTTTGCGGCCTATGACCGCGTTGCGACTGATTTTGCCGCGTTGGTTGGTATCGATTCATGGCGTATCAATCCCTACTTTTCGACATGCGAAGACATTAACTTCCATGAACGTGTGGGCGAAGACTGTCTGGCAGCGCGCGTAGACGAACTGCTTAACCGGATTCGTCAAAAATATCGTGAGTACGACATCCAGGCCGATCCGTACGTGGTGGTGAAGGCCGATGCCGGTACCTACGGCATGGGTGTGATGACAGTGCGCGATGCCAGCGATGTGATCGGCCTGAATCGCAAACAACGCAACAAGATGAGCGTGATCAAGGAAGGCATGGAGGTGTCGTCCGTGATTATTCAGGAAGGCGTGCCGACCCTAGAAAGCATTGGGGATGCAGTGGCCGAACCCGTGGTCTATATGATGGATCGTTTTGTCGTGGGGGGCTTCTACCGCGTGCATGAGGCCCGTGGCGTGGATGAAAATCTCAATGCGCCCGGTATGCGTTTTGTGCCATTGGCCTTTGAAACGGGCTGTAATCTACCGGATTACGGCGCTAACCCGGATTCGCCGCCGAACCGTTTTTATGCCTATGGTGTGATTGCACGTCTGGCACTGATGGCTGCGTCTCTGGAGCTGGAAGCCACGGACCCTTTCG
>JALRGK010000038.1 GCA_023253415.1 Rhodocyclaceae bacterium | reverse complement strand
CCAGCGGCTGTCGGCCTGGCCTGCGGCGAGCGGGGCGCCGACGCTGTGCACGCAGGGCACGAATTCGCCGTCGGTGCCGAGCACCTCGACCGCGCCGCGACCCATGCGGGTCATGACGCGCATGTTGGTCACAACATAGGGCGAGTCGGAGATCTCGACGCCGATGTGCGCGATCGGGCTGCCGAGCGGACCCATCGAGAACGGGATCACGTACATGGTGCGGCCGTGCCTCGAGCCCTTGAACAGGCCGTTCAGGGTCTCGCGCATCACCGCCGGGTCTTCCCAGTTGTTGGTCGGACCCGCATCGATCTGTTTTTCCGAGCAGATGTAGGTGCGGTCTTCAACGCGGGCAACGTCCGATGGATCGGAAAAGGCCAGGTAGGAGTTCGGGCGCTTGGCTTCGTTGAGCTTGATCAGGGTGCCAGCTTCTACCATCTGGGCGCAGAGGCGGTCGTACTCTTCCTGTGAGCCGTCACACCACACGACCTGTTCAGGTTCGGTGAGTTGAGCAATTTGCTCGACCCAGGCTTTGAGACGAGTGTTCTTAACGTATTCCGGGGCGTTGATGGCGACCATGGTTTCTCCTGTATGTCCTGTGCATTCCGGTGGATTGCGCTGGCTTAGGTGTTCCGACCAGTCTTTTTTGGGTAATTCGGTTTCAATACATCGGCGGGGCCAATGCATCGCTATAACTGTTAATTATCGCACTTCATGCACGCGTAAGAAAGTCGGCGTATGCTTTCACTCAACAAGAATTCCCGTGGAGACAGGGTTGTGACAGACAAAACCGAAAAAATACAGTCAGTTAGCGTCGATTCGGCAAAAAACAACACTCAACGGCTGCGTGAGTCAGCCCTGTACTATCACCGCTTTCCCAAGCCTGGGAAGATCGCGGTAACACCCACGAAACAGTTAACGAACCAGTATGACCTGTCGATGGCTTACTCGCCGGGTGTGGCGGCGGCCTGTGAAGAAATCGTCGCTAAACCGGAAGAGGTCGCGACACTGACATCACGAGCAAACCTGGTCGGGGTGATTACCAATGGTACCGCGGTGCTCGGCCTTGGAAATATCGGCCCTCTAGCCGCCAAGCCCGTGATGGAAGGCAAGGGCGTCCTGTTCAAGAAATTTGCCAACATTGATGTGTTTGACCTCGAGGTTAGCGAGAATGACCCCGATAAACTGGTGGAGATCATCGCCAGCCTTGAGCCGACCTTTGGCGGGATCAATCTTGAAGACATCAAAGCGCCAGAGTGCTTCTATATCGAGAAGCAACTACGCGAGCGCATGAAGATCCCGGTGTTCCATGATGATCAGCATGGCACGGCCATTGTGGTCGGCGCAGCGCTGTTAAATGGTCTTCACTTGCTGGGTAAGGATCTAAAGCAGATCAAACTCGTGACGTCCGGTGCCGGTGCTGCAGCATTGGCGTGCCTTGGACTCCTCGTGCAACTGGGCATCCCGGTGGAGAACATCTGGGTGACGGACATCCACGGTGTGGTCTATGAAGGTCGGCCGGAGGATATGGATCCGATCAAGGCCCGCTATGCGAAGAAAACCGATGCCCGTAAGTTGGCCGACGTCATTGAAGATGCCGATGTCTTCCTCGGCTTGTCGGCCGGGGGGGTTCTGAAGCCCGAGATGGTCAGCAAGATGGCCAAGAATCCGTTGATTCTGGCGCTAGCCAATCCGACCCCGGAAATTCTGCCGCATGAAGTCAAGGCGGTACGTGACGACGCCATTATCGCCACCGGACGTTCGGATTATCCGAATCAGGTGAATAACGTGCTTTGCTTCCCCTTCATCTTCCGAGGTGCGCTGGATGTCGGTGCAACAACGATCACGGAAGAGATGAAGCTGGCTGCCGTCAAAGCGATTGCCGATCTGGCACGCGCTGAGCAGTCGGATGTGGTGGCCTCGGCCTATGGTGAAAAAATTGCCGGTTTCGGTCATGAGTACCTGATTCCGAAACCTTTCGATCCGCGATTGATTGTAAAGATCGCGCCGGCAGTCGCACAAGCGGCCGTAGACTCGGGTGTGGCGACGCGGCCGATTCGTGACTGGGATGCGTATCTCCAGAGCCTGAATGAATTCGTCTATCACTCCGGCATGATCATGAAACCGGTGTTTGCGCAGGCCAAACTGTCGCCGAAAAAGATCGTGTTTGCGGAGGGTGAGGATGAGCGCGTACTGCGTGCGGTGCAAGTGATCTGTGATGAAGGCATCGCTCGACCAGTACTGATTGGCCGCCCTGCGGAAATTGAACGAAAGATCGAAACGGCGGCACTGCGTATCCGGCCTGGTGTGGACTTTGAAGTCATCTATAACGACGGTGAGTTTTTCGAGGCACACTACGATGAGTTCTGGCAGGAGTACCATCGTCTGACCGAGCGTAAAGGGGTGGCTCCGGATTACGCCAAGCGTGAAATCCGTCGTCGTGCAACCCTCTATGCGGCGCTGATGGTACGCTTGGGATACGCTGATGGCATGGTCTGTGGCACCTTTGGTCGTTACGAGTTGCATCTGACGCATGTGGAAAACATTATTGGTAATGCGCCTGGGGTGAAGCGGCTGGCCGCTATGAATCTGCTGATGTTGCCGGGGCGTACGGTTTTCGTGGCGGATACCTACGTGAATTACGATCCGAATGTCGAAGAGCTGGTACAAACCACGCTGCTGGCGGCTGAGGAAGTGCGTCGTTTCGGTATTGCGCCGAAGGTGGCATTGCTGTCGCATTCGTCGTTTGGCAGCCTGGATACCCCCACGGCAGAAAAGATGCGCGGTTTGCTGGCGCGCCTGCGTGAGGTAGCACCAGAGCTGGAGGTAGAAGGTGAAATGCACGGTGATGCAGCGCTCGATGAAGTCATCCGTGCGCAGGTCTTTCCGAACAGCCGTCTGAAAGGGGCTGCCAACCTGTTGATCATGCCCAACCTGGATGCAGCAAACATTGCATTCAACCTGCTGAAGGTTGCCGCAGGCGATAACCTCACGGTGGGTCCGATTCTGCTGGGTTCTCGCAAGCCTGCACACATCCTGACACCCACGGCGACAGTTCGTCGTATTGTCAACGTGACCGCCTTGGCGGTGGTGGACGCACTGATGGATGAGCAGCGCCAAAGCTGAAGGCTGGCTTAAGGATCGTTGCTATCCTGTTATTTTTATTCGATTTGCGCCCGGTTTTTCATTGAAAATCCGGGCGGCTGCGCTAGAATACGGGCAATTAATCTGAATCAAGTTTTATCGGGTGCTGGCCCGATAAAGCGCTTTGCTCCGGTGGTGCGTCTTATGGCTCTGATCAAGCGTTCTCTGTCTATTAAATTCCTGGCCGCCATATTCGTCAGTGGCGTCTTCAGTGCTGTGTCCGTTCAGGCGGCGACAGCGACACAAAGCAATAGTGCCGCCAATAGCAACAAGCCGAGTAGCAAAACCAAATCGACCGCGGCTGCCAAGACGAAAAAAAGCACCAAGCCGGTAAAGTCGCAGGCGACCAAAGAGACAGCCAAAACGCTTGCAGCGCAAAACGCTGCTAGAGACAAAGTAGTTTCGGCGACATCGAAAAAGCCGAGTCGTTTGCTGGCCAGCAAGAAGCGGCGGGACACGGCACCAGATCACTGGGGTGAATGGAACGGCCCGGTAGGTACGAATCCGGGGCTGCATTCCCATGCCGCCTTGTTGCTCGATATGCAGAATGGCGAAGCCCTGTATCAGAAGAATGCCACCCAGATTGTGCCGATAGCCTCGATTACCAAGCTGATGACGGCGATGGTGATGCTGGATGCGCACCTGCCCATGGGTGAAGAGTTTTACATTACGGACGATGATGTTGATACACTGAAGGGCAGTCGTTCGCGTCTGGCGGTAGGAACGCAACTGACGCGCCAAGAGGCCTTGCTTCTGGCCTTGATGTCATCCGAAAACCGTGCAGCGCATGCGCTGGGCAGGAACTATCCGGGTGGTATTCCTGCATTTGTAGCGGCGATGAATCGCAAGGCTCAGGAATTGGGGATGACTAATTCCCGCTTTCTGGATCCCACAGGGTTGAATTCCGGCAATGTGTCGACGGCTCGTGATCTGGCGAAAATGGTGACAGCGGCCTACAAATACCCGGCGATTCGTGAAGCCTCAACCACCTCCGAGGCTAAGTTTGACGTTCGTGGCCGCATGCAGGAGTACCGGAACACGAACCCGTTAGTGCGTTCAGACAGCTGGGATATCGGTGTGACGAAAACCGGATTCATCCGTGAAGCCGGTAAGTGCCTGGTGATGCAGGCCAAGGTCAATAACCGGCCGATGGTATTTGTGCTGCTGGATTCAGAAGGCTCGATGACCCGTGTCGGTGATGCTAATCGCCTAAAAAGGTGGGCAGAAGCCCAGCACGGTTGACCCGTTTCCTCTAGCGATCTAGAGGCGTGCGCCTAGGGCGCGTGATACATCGTCCGCACATGCTTTAAGAGCCGGCACCCAGGTGGCCTCGTGCTCCGTGAATCGCTCTGTCGGTGACGAGACCGAAATTGCACCGACCAGGATGCCGCGATCATCGCGCACGGGCGCGGCAACACATCGCAGGCCCAGTTCTGCTTCTTCATTATCGAAAGCAATGCCTGCCTCGCGGACGGCGTTGAGCGCTTTGTTCAACGCGTTAAGGTGGGTTAGCGAGTGTTCGGTGTTACCGGGCAAACCGGTTCGTTTGGCATAGCTGGCGATATCGCTTGCCGAGTCTTCAGCCAGAAAGAGTTTGCCCAGCGATGTGAGGTGGAGTGGGGCGCGCGAGCCCACACGGTAAAACACGCGCACCCGCGCGGCATTGGCTGCGGCTCGATCCAGATAAATGATGTCGTCACCGTCGCGTATGGCCAGATTGACGGGCTCACCAATCGCACCGTGGAGTTGTTCGATAAACGGGCGGGCAACATCCCGGATCTGCAAGCGCTCGCGGACGAGATTACCGTATTCCAGCCAGCGTAGCCCTAGTCGGTAGAGACCTCCCGTTTGGTGCTCCACGAGACCGATCATGGCTAGCGCCCCCAGGATACGGTGGACGGTAGAAATGTTGAGGCCTGTTTGTGTGGCCAGAGATTTCAGTGTCACGGGTGCACTGTGCGCGGCGAGCATACCTAAAAGCAGATCAGCCCGTTCGAAGACCTGTATGCCTGAATTGGCGGTGCTCGATCGGTTGGCTTGGCGGGTGGCAGGCATAGGCGCTTTGGGGCTTAACAGGTCGTGAATCAGCGAGAGGAACGGTAGAATAGGTGCCTGAATCAGGCAGGCTGTGTGCTGCATATTTTACTATGTGGAACACAGGCCGATGTTGAAACCCATTGAAATATCCGTTGGAAGATCACGATGACCGGTTGTTGTTCCATCCCGCCGCGCGAGGCGCCCGCTATTCCGCTCTGGATTCATGGTCGTCCTGTTTTGACGATGCCCTTGGCCTTTCATGAGATACGAGAATCAGCCTCGCAGCGTCTGATCCGCCGTGTGCCACTGGTAGACATCGATCTGGCCGCTTCGGCATTAACAGCGGCCAGACAGGCGGCTCCTTTAAGTGCACATAGCGTTCCGGTATTTCTGTCCGAGTTGGAAAAGGCTCTAGTAGAGCTCACTGACCATTTTTCAGGTTTGAGTGCGGTGGAAAGCCAGACACATCTGGATGCGGGTAAAGCCGATGTGGCGAATGCCATTGAATATATTCGAGCACTCGCTGTCGAGTCACCGGTGTCGGACCGGCCAACGCACACGGTTGCCTTGGCCTTTGCGGGTGCTGGGATGCCTGTGACAGCAGCGCTGGCGCTGGTTTTGCCAGTCCTAATCCACGGTGGCGCCGTGACACTTGTGCCGCATAAAGATGCACCATCCTGTGCGCTGGCAATGGCAGAGCTTTGTGGTCAGTGTGGTTTGCCGGATGGTTTGTTGAATGTGGTCTATGTGGATGATGTCGTTGCCCAACAGCTGTTGGTTGAGCAGCATCCTTCGCTGCTGCGTTTGATGGGACCGAGTACCTGGGCACAACGCTGGCAGGCGGTTGCGTTAGGGCACGAGGTGCCGTGTGAGCGTGTGCTGGCTTAAGTCTTAAAACGCGAGCATGGGTTTTAACCAAGCCATCAGGCTTGGGAGCGCAGTGGCTGTGAGCAAACCGTTTAAGCCCATGCCCAGGGCAGCGAAAGCGCCCATCGTTTCGCTGATCTGGAAGGCGCGTGCGGTACCGATGCCATGAGCGGCAACACCGAGGGCAAAACCACCGATGGCGGGGTCGGTAATACGTAACCAGCGCATCACACTTTGTGCGGTGATTGCGCCAAGAATCCCTGTGGCAATGACCATCACCGCGGCTAGAGAAGGGTGTCCCCCAAGCTGTTCGGCAATCCCCATCGCAATCGGGGTGGTCACGGACTTGGGGGCTAGTGATAACAGTGTTGGCAGACTCCCTCCTAGCCAGTGGCCGATAAATACAGCACTTAGCATCGCAGTGAGAGAGCCAGCCGTCAGTGCAATCAGCAGCGGGCCGGCCATGCGCCGCAGTCGTTGTATCTGACCGTAGAGAGGGATTGCCAGCGCAACGGTCGCCGGACCCAGCAGAAAATGAACGAATTGTGCGCCGCTGAAGTAGGTGTCATAGGGCGTGCCTGTGAGCTGGAGTAGTGTCACCAGTAAAACTACCGAGATCATCACCGGATTAGCTAATGGGTGTGCGCCACAGCGCCGATAGAGCCAGTGTGCCGTTTGATAGGCCATCAGTGTCATCGTCAGCCAGAAAAGCGGTGTGGCCGACAGGTAGACCCAAGTTTGAGAAATGCGTTCAGGCATGGTCTGCCCCTGTATTCGATCTTGAGCGCAGCAATGCATGTAACACGAGTGCTGTGACAGCCATGGCAGACAGCGTGCTCACGATCAAGGCGATGCTGATCGGTAACCACTCTTCGGCAATCAGATCGAGATAGAGCATCACGCCCGTGCCGGCGGGCACAAAGAGCAGTGATAGATGTTGCAGGAGAGTGCTGGCAGTGTGTTGCAAAGACCCTGATAAAGGGCGCGCACCCTCGCCACGGATTGCCAGCGTGAGCAGAAGCAAAGCCATACCGATCACCGGGCCGGGAATCGGTAGGCCGAGCACGTGTACCAGAATTTCGCCGATAAGTTGGTAGAGCAGGAGCCAGGTGAGTGCATTGATCATCATGTGATTCCGGAAAAAAAGACGGCACCCGCAGGTGCCGTCTTGCTTTGAAGCAGTGTCCGATTAGGCCATCGCTTCGTACAGCGGCAGTGTCAGGAACTCCGGGTATTCCGGGGTCAGCGACATCTTATCGAAGATAACTGCCGCCTGATCGTAGGTGTCGGTCTTCTCGCCTTGCGCGGTGACCGTCGCTTTCACCTTGGCCAGCTCTTCCGGAATCATGGCGCGAACCATCTCGACGGTGACCTTGCGCCCGTCATCCAGAATGCCCTTCGGCGAAACTACCCACTGCCAGACTTGCGAACGCGAGATCTCGGCCGTTGCCGCGTCTTCCATCAGGTTGTGAATCGGCACGCAACCGTTACCGGCCAGCCAGCTACCCAGGTAGTGGATGCCGACGTTGATGTTGTTGCGCAGGCCGGCTTCGGTGATCGGCTGTTCCGGTTGGAAGTTCAGGCAGTCCTTGGCACCGAATTCTTCGGTGCGCTGCTTGTCCCACTGGTTCGGGCGGTCACCCA
>JALRGK010000182.1 GCA_023253415.1 Rhodocyclaceae bacterium | reverse complement strand
TTGAGTTCCCGGACCTTCATCACCGTGCAGCAGACGGTGCAGTCGCCGCAGCTATTGCGGACGGGTGGGGCGGCGGTCGGGGCGGTTTCGTGGGTGGTGTTGCTCATAAGTTGCGGGTGCTGAACATGGAACGAATGCGAGTGTATATGAGGCGCAGGGCGATGCGCGAGATTGGGCCACGCCGCATCTCAAAATGTTGCGCCGCGCAAAAATATCCCTGATAAAACAGGGGTGTGGCATCCATACAACGCGCTTCAAAATCTTACGGAATCGTTAAATATGTAAGCCGTTTGTAAGTGTCTCTACGTACCCTTGCCTCACGCGCCAAGAGTTGTTTGCCATTGGTGCATCTATAAATAGGAGGAGAAATCCATGTTAGACCCCACGACCGCCAAGATCTTGGCAGACCCGAAGTTCAATGAAATGGTCTCGGTTCGGAACAGCTACAGCTGGATCTGTACCGTGCTCATGCTCATTGCCTACTTTGGCTTTATCCTGACCCTGGCCTTTGACAAGGCTATCTTCGCTCAGAAAATCGGCGACGGCGTTATGACGCTCGGCGTGCCGGTGGGTCTCGGCGTGATTCTGTTCACGATCGCAATCACGGCTGTTTATGTGAAGAAGGCCAACACGGAATTCGACGCACTGAAAGAAGCCGTAATGAAGGACGTGCAAAAATGACCAAGATGAATAAAACTCTCATTGCGCTGGGCGCACTCCTCGCGAGTGGTGCGGCTCTGGCTGCTGGTGCGGATCTGGGCAACACCGCCAAGCAAGCCACGAACTGGACTGCTATTGCCATGTTCGGTATTTTCGTTGCCTTTACCCTGTGGATCACGAAGTGGGCTGCAGGCAAGACCAAAACGGCTGCCGACTTCTACACGGCCGGTGGTGGTATTACCGGTTTCCAGAACGGTCTGGCGATTGCGGGCGACTACATGTCGGCTGCTTCGTTCCTGGGTATTTCCGGCCTGGTGTTCGCCAACGGCTTTGACGGCCTGATCTTCTCGATCGGCTGGCTGGTCGGTTGGCCGATCATTACCTTCCTGCTGGCAGAGCGCCTGCGTAACCTCGGTAAGTTTACCTTTGCCGACGTGGTTGCCTTCCGCTTCTCGCAGACCCCGGTGCGCGTTTTTGCCGCTACGGGTACGCTGGTGGTTGTGGCCTTCTACATGATTGCCCAGATGGTGGGTGCAGGTCAGCTCATCAAGGTGCTGTTCGGCCTTGAGTACACCTACGCCGTGATCCTGGTTGGCATCATCATGTGTCTGTACGTGCTGTTCGGCGGCATGACGGCAACGACCTGGGTGCAGGTGATCAAGGCGGTGATGCTGCTGTCGGGTGCAAGCTTCATGGCTGGCGCCGTGCTGTTTGCCTTCGGTTTCAGCCCAGAAGCCCTGTTTGCCAAGGCGGTTGAAGTTCACAGCAAGCATGAAGCCATCATGTCGCCAGGCGGCCTGATCAAGGATCCGATCTCGGCGATTTCGATCGGTATGGCGCTGATGTTTGGTACGGCCGGTCTGCCGCACATCCTGATGCGTTTCTTCACCGTGCC
>JALRGK010000056.1 GCA_023253415.1 Rhodocyclaceae bacterium | reverse complement strand
GTTCTTCAACAACTACCGTCCGCAGTTCTACTTCCGTACGACCGACGTGACTGGCGCCATCGCCCTGCCGGAAGGCACCGAGATGGTCATGCCGGGTGACAACATCCGCATGACGGTCAAGCTGATCAACCCGATCGCCATGGAAGAAGGTCTGCGCTTTGCGATTCGTGAAGGCGGCCGCACCGTCGGTGCCGGCGTCGTCTCCAAAATCATCGAGTAAGACTGATTGTGCCAGGGCCCGTTACAAGCGGGCCATAGCCACCTGGGGCGCCTCCTGAATCTAGGGGCGCCTTAACCCTTTTGCAGGGGTATAGCTCAACTGGCAGAGCGTCGGTCTCCAAAACCGAAGGTTGGGGGTTCGATTCCCTCTGCCCCTGCCACTTTTAAGCCATGGACTGCTTCGACAGTCCTGATTGTGTCTGATGGTCGATAAACTCAAATTTGTACTGGCGGTGCTTGCCGTGATCGCCGGAATCGCCGGGTTTTACCTGCTGGCGCCGGATGCTACGCTGTTGCGTGGCCTATCGGTGCTGGGCGGTCTTGTGGTGGCTGTTGTGCTGGTATGGACAACCACCCAGGGTCACCAGTTGGCGGCCTTCGTGCGCGAGTCGATCGTTGAAGCGCGCAAGGTTGTCTGGCCGACCCGCAAGGAAACGATGCAGACGACCGCCATGGTGTTTGTGTTTGTCTTGATCATGGCCATTTTTCTGTGGCTGACAGATAAAACTCTGGAATGGGTCATGTATGACCTGATCCTGGGCTGGAAGAAATAATGAGCAAACGTTGGTACGTCGTACACGCCTATTCAGGCTTCGAGAAGAGCGTCATGCGTGCGCTAACCGAGCGCATTCAGCGCGCCGGTATGGAAGACCTGTTCGGCCAGATTCTGGTGCCGGTCGAAGAAGTGGTTGAGATGCGCGGTGGTCAGAAGGCCATCTCTGAGCGCAAGTTCTTCCCCGGATATGTTCTGGTTGAAATGGACATGAATGACGACACGTGGCACCTGGTCAAGAGCACGCCGAAGGTGACGGGCTTTGTGGGTGGTACGGCAACGAAGCCAACCCCGATTTCCCAGAAGGAAGTCGACAAGATCATGCAACAGATGCAGGAGGGGGTTGAAAAGCCCCGTCCAAAAATTCTGTTCGAGGTGGGCGAAATGGTTCGTGTCAAGGAAGGCCCGTTCACGGACTTCAATGGCAACGTCGAAGACGTCAACTACGACAAGAGCAAGTTGCGCGTTTCCGTTACCATTTTTGGCCGTGCAACACCGGTCGAATTGGATTTCGGTCAGGTCGAGAAGGCGTAACGCCGCTTCGACTCAAGATTTTTAGGGCGCCAACCCCGGTTTTATCGTTGGCAAAGAGGAGCGTCAGTCATCAACCCCGGTTGGTAAAAGCGCGTTAAAACTCACTTTAAGGAGCCTTACATGGCAAAGAAGATTGTCGGCTACATCAAGCTGCAAATCCCGGCGGGCAAAGCAAACCCGTCGCCCCCGGTTGGTCCGGCCCTCGGCCAGCGCGGCCTGAACATCATGGAATTCTGCAAGGCCTTTAACGCGGCCACGCAGGGCATGGAACCCGGCCTCCCGACCCCGGTCGTCATCACCGCTTACGCGGACAAGTCCTTCACTTTCGTGATGAAGAGCCCCCCGGCCACCATTCTGATCAAGAAGGCGGCTGGTATTCAGAAGGGTAGCCCGCGTCCGCACACCGACAAGGTTGGCAAGATCACGCGTGCCCAGGCAGAAGCCATTGTCAAGACCAAGCAAGCCGATCTGACGGCTGCTGATCTAGACGCTGCTGTGCGTACCATCGCTGGTAGCGCCCGCAGCATGGGTATCACCGTGGAGGGCCTCTAATATGGCAAAACTGACTAAGCGCCAACAGGCTCTGCAGGGCAAGGTTGACCGTAACAAGCTGTACACGCTGGGCGAAGCCCTGTCACTGACCAAAGAACTGGCGACTGCCAAGTTTGATGAGTCGATCGACGTTGCGCTGAACCTGGGTGTTGATCCGCGTAAGTCGGACCAGGTTGTTCGTGGCTCGGTGGTTCTGCCGGCCGGTACCGGTAAGACCATGCGTGTTGCCGTGTTTGCTCAGGGTGATAAGGCTGAAGCGGCAACGGCTGCGGGGGCTGACATTGTCGGTTTCGAAGATCTGGCAGATCAGGTCAAGGCCGGTAACATGGACTTTGATATCGTGATCGCTACCCCGGACGCCATGCGTATCGTCGGTCAGCTGGGTCAGATCCTCGGTCCGCGCGGCCTGATGCCGAACCCGAAGGTAGGCACCGTGACCATGGATGTCGCCACCGCTGTTAAGAATGCCAAGGCGGGCCAGGTTCAGTACCGTACCGATAAGGGCGGCATCGTGCACGCCACGATTGGCCGTGCTTCGTTTGGTGTTGAGGCACTCGAGCAGAACCTGCGCGCCCTCGTGGATGCTCTGGTCAAGGCCCGTCCGGCATCAGCCAAGGGTCAGTACCTGAAGAAGATCGCGGTATCCAGCACCATGGGTCCTGGCGTTCACGTCGATCAGGCATCGGTACAGGCTTAAGTTTTACAAGAACTTTGGGCTGGCTGCCTGCGACTCTAGAGTTACAGGCAGCCAGATCGTCAAAGACCGCAGGTGCGTATCAACGTTTAATAGCTCTTCGGAGCGTCCTGCGCAGATGGTGGTCCCAGAACAGGATTTTGCGGCATGTCCGCGAGGCTCTGATTTCGGTCACCGTAATGGGGGTAACCGGTTCGCCGGTTGCATGTTGACTTGAATGGAGAAAGACGAATGAGTCTGAATCTGAACGACAAAAAGGCGGTCGTCGCCGAAGTGTCGGCCCAGGTCGCTAAGGCACAAAGCGTGGTACTCGCCGAGTACCGCGGCATCGAGGTGGGTGATCTCACCAAGCTGCGCGCCAAAGCACGTGAATCGGGTGTGTACCTGCGCGTTCTGAAGAACACGCTGGTGCGCCGCGCGGTTGAAGGCACGACTTTCGCTGACCTGTCGTCGCATATGGTTGGCCCGCTGATCTACGGTATTTCCGAAGATCCGATCGCTGCCGCCAAGGTGCTGAACGACTTCGCCAAGTCGAACGACAAGCTGATTCTCAAAGCAGGTAGCTATGCTGGTGAAACCCTGGATGCCGCAGGCGTCAAGGCACTGGCAAGCATCCCGAGCCGCGAGGAACTGCTGGCCAAGCTGCTGGGCGTCATGATGGCACCGCTGTCTGGCATGGCAGTCTGCTTGGGCGCTCTGGCGAAAAAACGCGAAGAAGAAGGTGCTGCAGCCTAATCCGGCCAGCCCCTTCCGAACCTTTTTTAACGATTAGAACTTACTGGAGTAACAATCATGGCAATTACCAAGGACGATATCCTGGAAGCCGTTGGTAACCTGACCGTTCTCGAACTGAACGAGCTGGTTAAGGCATTTGAAGAGAAGTTTGGTGTGTCGGCTGCCGCTATGGCCGTCGCCGCCCCGGGCGCTGCCGCTGCTGGTGGTGCTGCTGCTGAAGAGCAGAGCGAATTCACCGTCATCCTGGCTGCTGCCGGCGACAAGAAGGTTGAAGTCATTAAGGTGGTTCGTGCCGCTACCGGCCTGGGCCTGAAGGAAGCTAAGGACGTCGTTGACGGCGCACCGAAGCCTGTGAAGGAAGGCGTCTCCAAGGCTGATGCTGAAGCCCTGAAGAAGCAACTGGAAGAAGCTGGCGCCAAGGTCGAAATCAAGTAAGACCTTGTTGTCCGTGCACGTTGGGCTGGGGCAGAAAATGCCCCGGCCTTGCGTGCTTTTGGCGTTTCTACGTTGTTCGTTGCAAAGCAACGAAAGAACCGAAACCCAGCCGGCAAAGCCAAGCGTCTCGTATATCCCGTACGCGGATGTTTGGCTTTGCCGACAGGCAGGATGATTTACCAAAAATTTGCCACGGCCCATGCCGTGACCCGACTGACTTTCTGATTTGATTTAGAACCGGAGCGACGATGACCTACTCATTTACCGAGAAAAAGCGCATCCGCAAGAGCTTTGCGAAGCGTGACACGGTGCTCGAGGTACCTTACCTTCTGGCGACCCAGCTCGACTCCTTCCGTGATTTCCTGCAGCAGGGAATCACCCCGGCCCAGCGTCGCCCGCAGGGCCTGCAGGCAGCTTTTTCGACGATCTTCCCGATTACGTCGCATTCGGGCAATGCCCGTCTGGAATTCGTCAGCTATAACTTGGCCGAGCCGGCCTTCGATGTGCGCGAGTGTCAACAGCGTGGTCTGACCTTCGCGTCGGCTCTGCGTGCCCGTGTACGCCTCGTGATCCTTGATCGCGATACCGGCGACATCAAGGAAGTTAAAGAGCAGGAAGTCTACATGGGTGAAATTCCGCTCATGACCGACACCGGCTCGTTCGTGATCAACGGTACTGAACGTGTGATCGTCAGCCAGTTGCATCGTTCACCGGGCGTGTTCTTTGACCACGATAAAGGCAAGACACACAGCTCTGGTAAAGTCTTGTACTCGGCTCGGATTATTCCTTACCGTGGTTCATGGTTGGACTTTGAGTTTGACCCCAAAGACTTCTTGTACTTCCGTGTCGACCGCCGCCGCAAGATGCCCGTGAGCATT
>JALRGK010000037.1 GCA_023253415.1 Rhodocyclaceae bacterium | reverse complement strand
GGTACGTACCATGTCACACCCATCGGCCACGAGTCTGCGACGCATCATGACGCTTCCAGACACCACCGCTGATCTATCGGGCTGGCGCCGCTGGCTCGAACGCGCCCGTCAGAAGCCATTGGCGTTATCGGTGGTTTATGCCTGCATCATCACGTACGCCAGTCTGTATTCGGTCGCTCCCTGGCAAGATCGCGGCGCTGATCTTCTCGGGTACGCCACCGCAACCTGGCCACGTTACTGGACCTGGCAAGACGCGTGGTTCAATGTACTGGCTTACGCGCCACTTGGTTTTCTGCTTGCGCTAGCACCGCAACATACCCAGTGGCCATGGGCTAGGGTGCTATTGCCCTTAAGTGCCGGCATGCTTTTGTCCGGTACGCTTGAATCGCTGCAAACCTTGATACCGGGGCGCGTCTCTTCAGGACTCGATTTCACGCTGAACACTGCGGGCACATTGCTGGGCACGGCACTCGCATTGTTTTTCGGCCCGCGCATCCTAGCGACGGCGGGTGAACTTCGACGCCGTCTGAAGATCCAGCGCCTCAGCGCCGAAGCCGGCCTGATCTTGCTGGCACTCTGGTTGTTTGCCCAGATTTCTCCCGAGACGGTGTTCTTTGGTTTTGGTGATCTGCGGGTTCTGCTGGCCTTGCCCACAGCACTTCCCTTCTCACCCGATCTTTATAGCCAATTAGAAACGATCGTTGTGACGCTGCAAATCCTCGTCATGGTGTTCCTGGTGCAGGCCGTACTTCAGCGTTTGAACCTGGGTGGGCCCACAATCCTGGGTGCTGCCCTCAGCATCATTACTTTCGGCGTGCTGATCCGGGTGACCGCCAGTTGGCTGCTACTCGGGCCCGCCACCGGTACCGCCGAAGCAGCGCGCTGGTCAGCGCTGACGCCGGGTGGCCTTAACGGCCTCGGCATCGGTGTGTTGCTCAGCTTGCCCGTGCTGATGCTACCCAGCCGCTGGCAAATGCCATTAGCCAGCATGTTTCTCATGGCAGCCACCGTACTGGTCAACCTGATGCCCACCAACCCCTATTCGATCACCGCACTGACGGTATGGCGACAAGGCCACTTCCTGAACTTTAACGGTCTGACCCGCCTGATCGCTGCACTCTGGCCTTATCTCACGCTTATATTTCTAGTCTGGGCGGATCGTCGTCACCACAATGCCAACTAATCGGTTAGCACCTGTTCACTCTATAATTCCTGAAACCCATTCCACGGACGATTCGATGAGCTACTTCAAACAACACGTCTTCATCTGTTGCAACCAGCGCACCAACGGCGAGGTCTCTTGTAATGACCATGGTGCCTCCGATATTTTTGATTACGCCAAGGCGCGTGTCGCCGAATTGAAGCTCAACCAGCCGGGCATGGTCCGCATCAACAAAGCAGGCTGTCTTGGCCGCTGCCTCGAAGGCCCGGTCATGGTGGTTTATCCTGAAGCCGTCTGGTATCAGTTTGTTGACAAGGATGATGTTGATGAAATCATCACCTCTCATCTGGCTAACGGGATTCCCGTCGACCGTCTGCGGATTTGACCGGATCAAACAGGAAATGACATGAGTCTGGTACGGGAAGAAAAAATTCTGATCGATGGGCCGGTCGGCCAGATCGAGATCCTGATGGACAATCCGGGTGCGCCGCGTGGCATCGCACTGGTTGCTCACCCGCATCCGATCGGTGGCGGGGCGGCCACCAATAAAGTCGCCCATACGCTAGCGAGAACCTTTGCCGGCCTAGGGTATGCCGCTTTTCGCCCGAATTTCCGCAGTGTCGGGGGCACTCAGGGCACGCATGATGAAGGCATCGGCGAAACCGATGACCTACTCTGCGTCCTCGAGTACGCCCGCGAGCGCTGTGGCCACTTGCCGGTGGTGCTAGCTGGCTTTTCTTTCGGTGCTTTTGTGCAGACCCGCGTCGCCAAACGCATGGTTGAAGCCGGACACCCGGCACAACGATTGGTACTGGTTGGCACCGCAGCTGGCTTCGTAGAAGGCACACGCAACTACGATACAGAATCGGTACCCAGGGACACGATCGTGATCCATGGTTCCGCGGATGAAACCGTTCCTCTCGATAATGTTTTCGCCTGGGCAGAGCCGCAGGATCTCCCAATCATCGTGGTACCCGCTGCAGACCATTTCTTCCATCGTCGTCTGCATATACTGCGCGAGATCATTACCCATAACTGGCGTCACTGAACGATGAGCGTACTTCTCGTACAAACCACGGCACCGGATCAGGAGTTAGCTGATAGCATTGCCCAGCAGATGATCGAACAGGGTCTGGCTGCCTGCGTCAAAACCCTGGCACCTTGCCGCTCGACCTACCGTTGGCAAGGCGTGATTGAACACAGTGTCGAGATTCCCGTAATCATCATTACCGACGATGCTCGTTACCCGGCACTGGAGCGCTGGCTCAAAGAGGCGCACCCCTACGATCTGCCGGAAATTCTGTCACTGCCCTGCAGCGGTGGCCTACCTGCCTATCTGGCCTGGATCGGCGATCTATCCGGAAGCACCCCATGACACACAGCCCGCATCTTTACGCACGTTTTCTGAAGTGGGCGATGTTCTCCATCGCGCTTCTGGGCAGCGCCTTGTCCCTCGCCGCACCCGGCAACTTCGGCGGTGCGTTCCTGCCACCGACCGAAGCGTTCCGCCCCAGCGTCGCTGCCACTGACAGCAATCAGATTCGCATCCGTTTCGATATTCAACCTGGTTATTACCTCTACCGGGAAAAGTTGAGCGTTGAACCTACGGGCTTGCTACCGGCTGATGTGAAGGTCATTCCCGGCCCACTTCCTGCCAGTATCCAGAAAGATGACCCGAATTTCGGCATGACCGAAATCTATCAGGATCCCATCGACTGGTCCGTCCAGGTCAACGGTGGTCCACGCCCATTTAACTTGACGGTGTCTGTCCGCTATCAGGGGTGTGCCAGCCAGGGTATCTGCTACCCACCGGAGGTTGCACTTTTGGTTGTATCGATGCCCGCCGCTGCCCCGGCAGAGACGAGCCCGCCAGTCTCTGATGGCCAGCCGGTGACCACGGGGCCAGAGAATGGCGTCACGGAAATCGCCCGTTCACTGGATCAGGGCGTACTTTGGCTGAATCTGTTGTTATTTTTCGGTGCGGGTATCGGCCTGGCTTTCACCCCGTGCATGCTACCGATGATGCCCATTGTGGCCACGGTAATTCTTGGCCGACACGATGCCGACCACCCGATTTCTCATGCGCGTGGTTTTATGCTTGCCTTGTTCTATGTGCTGGGCATGGCGATCACCTATAGCGTTGCCGGCGTCTTCGCCGGGCTGAGTGGCACATTAATTTCGGGCATCCTGCAAAACCCCTGGGTACTGGGCAGTTTTGCACTGGTATATGTGGCACTGGCTGGCGCTATGCTGGGGCTATATACCCTACAGCTACCCAGCGCCTTTCAGGGTAAGCTGGCTGAAGAGAGTCAACGACTGCACGGCGGTTCATTACCAGCCGTCTTTTTACTTGGTGCGTTGTCAGCATTGATCGTCGGTCCCTGCGTTGCAGCACCGCTCGCTGGGGCATTACTTTACATTGGCCAAACCGGCAATGGCTTATTCGGTGGACTACTGCTCTTCGTACTCGCTTTTGGCATGGGGATACCGCTGCTAGCCATGGGCGCCTCCGCCGGCACACTCGTGCCTAAAACAGGCCCTTGGATGGAATCGATCAAGAAAGCTTTTGGCTTCATTCTGCTCGCCACGGCCTGGTGGATTGTGTCTCCCGTGTTGCCCGGCCCCGTCACGCTCGGCGGCTTTGGCGTTCTGGCTATGGTTGCCGCAGTACTCTTGCGTGCGGTAGACCGTCTACCGCCGCGTGCGCCACTTTCCGAGCGCCTGGGCAAAGCACTAGGCTTAATTCTGGCGGTGCTAGGTCTTGTCTGGATCATCGGTGCACTCGCCGGAGGCACCCGGCTAGATCAACCGCTCAGCCCCTTAACCAGCACGACCAGCGTTACCACGCCTGAAGCCGCACCATTGGCCATGACCACCGTGCGTACGGCAGAGGCCCTGGACGCGGCACTGCGTGACAGCCTGAAACCCGCGTTTATTGATGTCTACGCCGACTGGTGTGTCAGCTGCAAGGAGTTCGAACATGACACGCTCGGTAACGCAGCGGTCCGAGATGCCCTGAACGCTTTCACCCTGATTCGAGTGGATGTCACGGCGAGTGACGAGGCCGCCCGCACCCTGCTCAAACGCTTTGGTCTCTACGGCCCCCCCGGCATGGTCTTTTATGCCCCGGGTGGCCGCTTGCTACATGATGCCACCCTGGCTGGCTATGTGGGACCTGAAGCTTTTCTGAAACAGCTGATTCATGTTCGGGAGCTCGCCGGGAAAACCAGCCCCTAAAGCTTATCCAGACCTTTCGAGGCACCGCCCCAAAGCCTGCGTGAAAAGGCTTGTCCGGTAGGTGGCATGTTAGAATCGCCCCTTGCTCACCCCCTGTAGAAGCCATGTT
>JALRGK010000129.1 GCA_023253415.1 Rhodocyclaceae bacterium | reverse complement strand
CCACACCCGCCTTAACCTCCGGGTGGTTCCTGGCCTTGTACTGTGTCGTCAGAATATCCAGATTGGCCTGAGCGGCCTTCAGGCTGTGCTCGGACACATCAATCTTTTTCTCCAGCGCCTGAATCGACAGCTTGGCTTTTTCATACTGCGCCTGTGCGCCCTGGAAGGTGTATTCGTAACTGGTCGGATCCAGCACCACCAGCGTATCACCCGCCTTCACGCGCTGCCCGTTTTTGACGTGAACTTCCTGAACCACACCCGCTACGCGCGGTGCCAGCGGGGTGGATACCTGAACCACAAAGCCATTGTCCGTAAAGCGGAAGACACCCAGCAGAAAATAGCCGATCGCCACCACGGCGCCCAGGGCAAACATCACCGTCGTAAATTGCGGCCGCTGTGCCAGGGCCTGCTTGATATTTATTTTCTGCAGCTGCGTTCGCAACTTGGGCAGGAGCGTATCAATTTTGGGTAGGTTCACGATCTTTCCCGACGAGGGTCTGGTCTTTCAGACGGTAATTTTTTTCACCATAGGTGGCCCCACCGCCCATGCTCTGATACAGCTTGGACAATGAAATCACCGTTTGTAACTTGCTTTGCAGAATCGCCATACGTGCCAGATCAAAACGGGACGAGGCTTCCAGATACTGGGTCTGCGAGAGCAGACCATTGCGATACATCGCATGGTACGCATGCAGGTTTTTGCTGGAATTACCCAGACTCCGCTCTTCCTTGATCAGCTTCGTCTGGCTGGCCTCAAAGCTGGCCAGCGCGTCATCGACCTCTTTCATCGCGTTATCAACGGTGTCCAGATAATTGATGATCGACGCATCGTACTGCTTGTTCTTCGAATTGATCATGCCGATAAACTGCGGGTCCAGCACCCACATCGCCAGGCCAGACTGCATATTGCCGTAGGCAATGCTGTCGGTACCGTTAGCGCTTGATGTGGCCCGCACATTGGCCGTCGAGAAGGTCGGTACCGGTGCAAACAGGCTGGCCGTTGACGATATCCCGTAATCGGCCGCCTCGATCTTGGCGCGGGCAGCCACCACATCCGGGCGCGTGGCCAGCACCGAGGTTGGTGTATTGCCTGGCGCGACATGATCCAGATTCAGGCGCGCAAAAGGCTCTCGCGGCTTAAAGGCACTGATCTGACGTCCCACCAGGGTCATCAGTGCATTCTTGGCCGCAATCCGGTTTGATTTGTTGGTAGCAATCTGGGCATCCAGTTTCTGCATCTCGGAATCAAGTTCATTGAACGACACTTCAGAACTGAGTCCGCGGTCTGTCATAGCGCGGGTCGTATTCACCCGAACCTGCAAATGTTCTTTCAGCGCGCCGAGAATCTGTTCCTCTTCAATCGAAGCCAGTAACACCGCATAGGCAGAAACCACCTGTGCCGCAATCGCTGTGCGCAGGGCCAGGTAATCAGCCGCCGTTGCTTCCACTTGTCGTTGGGCTGCGCTGGTCTGATTCGGCAGCTGCACAATGTTCACAAGCCACATCGGCAGAAAGGCCGCAAATCCTCCCGTACTCGACAGCGGCAGGGGGAGATTGGGCAGCAATACCGTACTATTACCCTGAACCCGGCCGGCCATCAGGTTGATCATCGGCAACCACCCAAGCCGAATCGTATCCAGCGAGCTTTGAGCCGTCTCGATATTCTTCGCCGCCATCGACACCTTGCGGTTGTTTTCTAGCGCTTCCGTAACCAGTGTGTTGAGTTCGGTGCTACCGATATCGGCCCACCAGGGGTGTTCCGCCAGATCCTTTTCGGGGTTTTGCGGGTTCCCCACCGAAA
>JALRGK010000036.1 GCA_023253415.1 Rhodocyclaceae bacterium | reverse complement strand
GATTCCGACGGCGTCGGCGTCACCATGAGGCTGGCAACTTTGCTCACCATCAGGGCAATGCGCGGACTGCTCAGATTTTTTGCGAAGTAGGACGAAACGCGGCTCTTGAGGTTGCGAGCTTTACCGACATACAGAACCAGGCCGTCTTCCGCGAGAAAACGATACACCCCCGGCCGTTCAGGCAGCGTACGTACCTGATCCTGCAGGGGGTGAGTCATCGTGCTTAACTGTAACGAAAGATCAGAGCGACTGAATCAGCTTCAGCGCAGCCTGGTAAACAGGGTGAGCATCCAGCTGTGCCCTGCTGAGGGGATGCTCGGCACCTAAACCGGTACCACCGAGGAGGTTAGGAATACGCGCCGAGCGCTTTGGTTGTGCTGCCGGTTTCCATTCAGCCAGGAGCTGATCGACGAAGTCTGGCTTGTTACAGACCAGAAGTACATCACAGCCAGCATCCCAGGCAGCATTGGCACGATCCACAATGCTACCGGCAACGCTGGCACCTTCCATCGACAGATCGTCACTGAAGATAATGCCGTCAAACTGGCATTCGAGGCGTAGCTTCTCCAGCCATCGAGGCGAGAAACCCGCGGGACGTTCGTCCAGAACCGGATAAATCACGTGTGCCGGCATCACGGCATCCAGTGCCAGCTCATGATAGGGTTGCATATCGGTTTCGATTTCTGCCATGCTGCGCTCATCCACGGGAATCGCCACATGCGAATCTGCTTCTACCCAACCGTGACCCGGGAAGTGCTTTCCGCAAGAGCCCATCCCACCCTGCTTCAGGCCGCGGATCAAAGCTGCAGCGAGACGCGACACGATTTGTGGGTCTTTACTGAAGCTGCGATCACCGATCACACCACTACGCCCCCAATCCAGGTCGAGCACAGGCGTAAACGAAAAGTCGACACCATGTGCACGCAACTCTGCAGCAAGTACGAAGCCAATTGCTTCGGCAGCGTTATCGGCAGCAACCGGATCCTTGGCATGCAGTTCACCCAGGACACGCATGGCTGGTAGACGCGTGAACCCTTCACGGAAGCGCTGCACCCTGCCCCCTTCATGGTCAACCGTAATAGGCAATGGCGGTTGACGCAGATCGTGAATCTCTTGCGTCAGCGCCGATAGCTGTACCGGGTCTTTGTAGTTGCGCGAAAAGAGAATCACGCCACCAACCAAAGGATGTAGCAAACGGCGCTTATCTGCAGCCGTCAGCGTAAGACCTTCAACATCGACCATCAAAGGGCCGTAGGCAACATTCGTGTTCATAGCTTCTCCACAACAACAAAAGCAACAGCATGAGCCAGCTCGTCAGAAATTGAGAGATGGACTTGCAGGGAACGCTGGCTAATCCAGTCAGCCAGCTCGGGTTCAAAACTGAAAAAAGGTTTTCCAAGATCATCGTGTTGAACACGAATCGACGGCAGAAGCACGGGCGCTCGTAAACCAGTACCCAATGCCTTGGCCAGGGCCTCCTTCGCGGCAAAACGTTTCGCAACAAAACGATCCTGTGCAGGCGCCACCCTGGCTTCAGAATGCTCCAGCGAATGTAGCATGTGTGACAGGCTGCGCTCGGGATGGCGCGCCAACAATTGTCCCATCCGCTCGACAGAGACGATATCGGTGCCAATACCGTAGATCATGGTCGCTTTAGCGATTCAGACCGACCGCTTCACGCATCAGTCGCTTCATTTCACTGACCGCTTCGCGCAGCCCCACAAAGACCGAGCGGCTCACAATCGCGTGACCGATGTGCAATTCACGAATGCCGGGCAAAGCGGCAATCGGCTGTACGTTGTAATAGTTCAGCGCATGGCCAGCATTAAAACGCATACCGAGTGTACGAATCTGCTGGCCGGCAGCAGCAACACGTTGCAGTTCCGCCTGAACGGCCGGACGCTCGATATCACGTCCTGCCGCATGAAAGGCATGCGCGTAGGGCCCTGTGTGAATTTCGCACACCTGAACGCCAATACGCGCAGCTGCCGCGACCTGGTCCGGTTCAGCATCTATAAACGTACTTGTCACAATACCTGCATCGCGCAGTTTGGCCACGATAGCGGCGAGGCGGGCTTCCTGACCAACGATATCAAGACCGCCTTCGGTGGTGACTTCCTGGCGACCTTCCGGTACCAGCATGGCCATCTCGGGTTTAAGGTCACAGGCAATGGCAACCATTTCATCGGTGGCCGCCATTTCCAGATTCAGTTTGATCTGTGTCAGATCTCTGAGTTTACGGACATCCGTATCCTGGATATGACGACGATCTTCGCGCAAATGAACGGTAATGCCGTCTGCGCCACCGATATGGGCTTCTACGGCAGCCCAGACCGGATCCGGTTCATAGGTACGTCGCGCCTGGCGGAGCGTTGCTACGTGATCAATATTTACGCCGAGTTCAATCATGATAAAAAGTCACAGGTCGGTCAGATCTTCAAACAGACGACGGCTGTGCAGCTGCCGCCCATTCAGGTAAAACGCCATCAGGCTTCGCATCAGCTGTTTGCTTTCTGCAAGACTGATTGGATCGCTAAAAGATTCAGCATCCATATCCAGCAATGTTTTGCCGCTTATTGTACCGGCGACAGCCGAAGAATCGGCTACGATGCGCGGGCCGGATTCCATTTCGTATAAATAACGATGCAGTGGCTTAATCGCCCCCCCTGCTGTGTCATACGTCAGCATAAGTCCATACCCAAGCTCACCAAGCAAGCGTTTCTCAAAGCTACGTAAGCAGGCGGAAAAGAATGCAGCATCGGGGGCTTCAGCGGTGGACAGCGCCATCAGAGTCTTGCTGTAGTGATCAAATAACTGTTCATGTGCATCTTCACGTGGCAACAGATTGATCAGCAATTCATTCAGATAATAGCCACACAGCAATGCCCTACCCTCAAGTAAAGGTTGCCCGCCCTGCCATTCGGCATTGTGGAGCGTCACGACTTCACCCTTACCACTCCAGGTCATTTCCAGCGGCTGGAATGCCATCAGGACACCGCGCATTGCTGAACGTGGGCGACGCACGCCTTTGGCGACTAACGCCATACGCCCATAATCACGCGTAATCGCTTCAACGACGAGGCTGGTTTCTCGATAGGGACGCGTGTGCAGCACAAAGGCCGGTTGGCGTTCGACTTTGACGGGCCGCATGCTGCCGATTCAGCCGATCGAATTATTCGTAGCCCAGCGTGCGCAATAAGCGCTCATCATCCGCCCAGCCCGACTTTACTTTGACCCAAAGTTCCAGATAGACGGTACCGCCAAACAGTCGAGTCATATCCTGACGCGCTTCGGAGGCAATACGTTTCAAGGTTTCGCCATGCTTGCCGATAATGATGGGCTTATGAGACTCTCGGTCGACCACAATCGCCGCAAAAACACGACGCAAATCACCTTCAACTTCAAATTTTTCGATTTCAACCGTGGCGGCATATGGCAGCTCATCGCCCAGGAGGCGAAAGAGTTTTTCGCGAATGTATTCGGATGCGATGAAGCGTTCACTCCGATCGGTCAGGGTCTCCGGATCATAGAGAAAGCCCTGCTTCGGCAAGGCATGACGGATTTCACCGAGCAGCGCGTCCGCCTGCGTGCCCTTTTCTGCACTCACCGGTACCACGGCCGCCCAATCGCGAACTTCTGCCAGCTTGGCGACAAACGGCAACAGGGCGGCTTTGTCTTTGAGCTGATCGATCTTGTTCAGAACCAGAATCACCGGTCGATCTTCCGGTAACAGGGCAACGACTTTGCGGTCGGCTTCACTGAAGCGACCTGCTTCAATGACAAAACAGATCACGTCGACCTCTTGCAAAGCCTGCGTCACACCGCGGTTCATGGTGCGATTCAGGGCCGAGCTGTGCTTGGTCTGGAAACCTGGCGTATCAACGAACACGTACTGGGCATCCGCGTCACTCCGCACACCCATGATGCGATGACGGGTCGTCTGTGCTTTACGTGAGGTAATACTGAGCTTTTCGCCGATCAATCGATTAAGCAATGTGGATTTACCCACGTTCGGGCGGCCAACGAGAGCAACCAGGCCGGCTGGTTCAAGGGTTCCCGGTGTTTCGCTGTAATGATCCGTCATGATGTTTTGTCCTGGGGGCCCGCTTCAAGTTGTCTTAAGGCTAATTCGGCAGCCTGCTGCTCGGCAGCTCGCCGTGTTGGCCCCATGCCCCGGGTTTCGATCTGACGGTCCGTAACACAGCAAATCACTTCAAAAGACTGGGCATGAGCCGCGCCGCTGATTTTTGGCGGACTATACACGGGCAAAGGGGAGCGGCGGGCCTGGAGCCATTCCTGCAAACGAGTTTTAGCATCCTTTGCCGAAGGCAGGTGCCGGAGATCAATAGCCTTCAGGCGCTGATCAAAGCTTTTGAGCACAACATGGCGCGCGGTTTCAAAATCGGCGTCCTGCCAGACAGCACCATACAGGGCTTCTACCGTATCCGCCAGAATAGATGGCCGATGCTGGCCACCGCTTTTAAGCTCCCCCTCACCTAATCGTAAATAACGGCTCATTGATAATTCGGTGGCAACAGAGACCAGCTGATCCTGGCAAACAAGATTGGCTCGCAACCGGGACAAGTCACCTTCCGGCAGATCAGGGAAAAGACGAAAAAGAGCTTCAGCGACAACGGCGTTGAGCACGGCATCTCCCAGGAACTCGAGGCGTTCATAGTGATCGCGGCCGTAACTACGGTGTGTTAGCGCCTGTTCGAGCAGGGATGAATCACGGAAATGGTAGCCAATAGCCGACTCAAGCGCTTTGAGTAGGCTTTGTGCAGTGACGCGAGATCCAGATGCCGTCATGTATCAGTGAAATGAGCCGATACGACCCAGATCACCCCAATGGAACCAGATAAAAAATGCCTTACCTACAATATTGGCATCCGGAACAAAGCCCCATACACGGCTATCCTTGCTGTTATCGCGGTTGTCACCCATCGCGAAATAATGCCCGGCAGGTACTTTGCAGACAAAGCCATTACTGTCATAGCGGCACTGGTCGCGGTAAGGGAAGCGTGCGACATCAGGGACGAAGGCAGGTGCATCGGCATCGTTCAGGGTGTTGTACGTCACGCCGTTCAGTGTTTCCTGGAACTGTTTGGAGTAGTACATCCGGTCCGGATGCAAATAATCGGCCTCCTGCTTGCGGGGCACAGGCACGCCGTTAATACTCAACTGCTTGTTCTGATAGCTGACCGTATCACCCGGTAAACCGATCACACGTTTAATGTAATCGACATTAGGTTCCGGTGGATAGCGAAAAACCACCACATCGCCACGTTCAACAGGTTTACCGGACACGACTTCAGTACCAACGATTGGCAGACGCAGGCCATAGGTAAATTTATTGACCAGAATATAGTCACCTACTTGCAGGGTCGGAATCATGGAGCCCGAAGGGATCTTGAAGGGCTCAACCACAAAAGAGCGCAATGCAAAGACGGCCAGAATCACCGGAAACAGGCTGGCGCCCCACTCCACCCAGATGGGGTTCTTACTGCCAGGCGCACGCAATTTACGGGCATACAGCACATCAATCAGCCATAAAATACCAGTGGCCAGGGTGATCAGAAAGAGGATTAGCGCAAAATTCATTCAATCATTCCGTTAGATTTTTAAGGCGCAGCTAACACGGGTTATTTGCCATCAACGCGAAGCACTGCCAGGAAGGCCTCTTGCGGGACCTCGACGGTACCGATCTGCTTCATGCGTTTCTTACCGGCCTTCTGCTTTTCGAGCAGCTTCTTCTTACGCGAGATGTCGCCACCATAACACTTGGCCAGCACGTCTTTACGCATGGCTTTGACCGTTTCACGGGCGATGATCTGGGCACCCAGCGCCGCCTGGATTGCCACATCGTACATCTGGCGAGGAATCAGTTCGCGCATTTTACTCACCAGTTCTCGCCCCCGGAAAACCGAGCTGGAACGATGCACGATGAGTGATAGTGCATCAACCTTATCGCCGTTGATCAGCACGTCCAATTTCACCATATCGGCAGTGCGATATTCCTTGAACTCATAATCCAGCGATGCGTAACCACGGGATACCGATTTCAGCTTATCGAAGAAATCGAAGACGACTTCCGACAGCGGTAGTTCATAGATCATCTGGACCTGGCGGCCGTGATAACGCATATCGATCTGCGAGCCGCGTTTCTGGTTACACAAGGTAATAACCGGGCCCACGTAATCCTGTGGCAGGAATATGAAGGCGGTAATGATCGGTTCGCGAATCTCTTCGATCTTACCGATGTCCGGCAGGCGCGACGGGTTTTCGACGATGATCTCCTCACCGTTGCGCAAACGCACCTCATAGACCACGGTCGGCGCCGTGGTGATGAGATCCATATCGAATTCGCGCTCGAGGCGTTCCTGCACAATTTCCATGTGTAGGAGGCCCAGGAACCCGCAACGGAAACCGAAGCCGAGCGCTTGAGAGACTTCCGGCTCGAACTGCAGTGCGGCATCGTTCAGCTGCAGTTTCTCCAGCGAATCACGGAGCTGTTCGTATTCGTTCGGTTCAACCGGATACAAACCGGCAAATACCTGGGGTTTGATTTCCTTGAAGCCTTCAAGGGCTTCGGTCGCAGGGCGATCAGCGAGCGTAATGGTGTCACCAACACGCGCTGCCTTCAGTTCCTTGATGTTGGAAATGATGAAACCGACCTCACCGGCTGACAGTTGCGGCTGTTGCTTCGATTTTGGCGTAAAGATACCCACCTGTTCACACAGGTGCGTGGAACCGGAAGACATCAGCTTCATGCGGTCCTTCGGCTTAAGAACGCCGTCAATCACGCGTACCAGCATCACAACGCCGACGTAGTTATCGAACCACGAGTCGACGATCAGCGCTTTAAGTGGTGCGTCGAGGTCCCCTTTAGGGGCAGGTACCTTCTGAACAATCTGCTCGAGAATGTCATCAATACCGATACCGGTTTTCGCACTGGCCTCAACGGCTTCGGTGGCGTCAATACCAATCACATCTTCGATTTCTGCCCGCGCATTTTCCGGACTGGCTGACGGCAGATCGATTTTATTAAGAACGGGCACCACTTCGACACCGAGATCAAGCGCCGTATAGCAGTTGGCTACGGTCTGCGCCTCGACCCCTTGCGATGCGTCTACGACCAGCAGTGCCCCTTCACAAGCGGACAGGGAGCGAGAAACTTCATAGGAAAAGTCGACGTGCCCCGGCGTATCAATCAGGTTGAGACGGTAAACTTGACCATCTTTAGCCTTGTAGTCCAGCGCAGCAGTTTGCGCCTTGATCGTAATGCCACGTTCCTTTTCGATATCCATCGAGTCCAGAACCTGTGCTTCCATCTCACGGTCGGACAAGCCACCGCACCGCTGAATCAAACGATCCGCCAGCGTGGACTTACCATGGTCAATATGGGCGATGATCGAAAAGTTGCGTATGTGCTTCACGGAATTCCATTTTCCAGCCTTTGGCTGGCATCAAGTGCTTTATGAGCGCCCATGAGGCACTCGATCAACCCGCTATTCTACCGGAACAGCGTCCGGGACAGTGCCACTTGCACGGCAGGTGGCACCGCCGGTGTTTTAACGTAAGCCGGACTGATTAGGCTGGCTTTGTTGCGGGATCGGTACAAAAATCTGTACATTCGAGCGTCGGATCAGCAACGTCGCCGGCGTGCGGCCATCTAGCTGGCTAATGAGCTGATTGAACTGCTGGACGGTGCGGATGTCCTGGGTATCCCCTTTCGAGGTAACCGCCAGAATCACATCTCCGGGACGGAGATCAATACGGCTGCCCGGGCGAATGTCCACAACCAGAATACCGGCATTCAGGCGCATCTGCTGCTTCTGCTCACTACTTAAATCAGAAACGGCAATACCCAGGCGGCTATTCGTGGCTTCGCCGACACCACGTGCCGGCGGCTTATTCACCGCGACCTTATCATCCTGGAACTCGCCAATCGTTACGGTCACTGAACGCACCTGCCCTTTGCGCCACAGCTCTGCCTGCGCCTTACTCCCCGGCTTCATTGCGCCCACCATCCGCGGTAGATCACTTGATGTTGTTACCGGTTTACCATCAAAGCGCAAAATCACATCACCGGGCTCGATGCCGGCGCGGGCGGCGGGTCCATTGGGCTCCACACTGTTAACAAGCGCACCACTCGCCTTCGGCAAACCAAAGGCTTCAGCCACATCGCGCGTTACTTCCTGAATTGATACGCCCATTCGGCCATGGCTCACCCGACCCCGAGTACGCAACTGTTGTTGGATATCCATCGCCTGGTCGATGGGAATAGCAAAAGAAATGCCCATAAATCCACCAGACCGGCTGAAGATCTGCGAGTTAATACCCACAACCTCACCGCGCAGATTGAATAAGGGACCACCCGAGTTCCCCGGGTTGATCGCAACGTCCGTTTGTATAAATGGTACGTAATTCTCCTGGGGTAAGGCACGACCCTTGGCACTGACAATACCCGCGGTCACCGAATGTTCGAAGCCAAACGGACTCCCAATGGCGACGACCCACTCCCCCGCCTTCAGCGCGTTCGAGTCCCCCAGCCTGACCGCAGGTAGGCCATTGGCATCAATCTTGAGCAGCGCCACGTCTGTACGTTTATCAGCACCAATCACCTTGGCGCGGAACTCCCGTTTATCGAGAAGCTTGACGGTCACTTCGTCAGCCCCCTCGATCACGTGGGCGTTCGTCATGACATAACCGTCTGCGCTGATAATAAAGCCCGAGCCAAGCGACCGGTTTTCTGGCTGTTGAGGCTGCATACCCCCTGGCGGCTGTGGGAAAAATCGACGGAAGATTTCAAAAGCGGGGTCTGTCGGATCCACCGGGAAGCCGTTGGTGACTTTACCCCGTCCGTTCTGGACGGTACTGATGTTCACGACGGATGGTGACTGTTTTTCAGCCAAATCGACAAAATCAGGTAACCCACGCGACTGGGCCTGAACCATCGTCACGGAGAGCAGTGACAGACAGATGAGCGATAGACGCAAGAACTGCTTGATCGATTGAGGCATAACGAGCTTCATAAAAAATTCCAATAGATCAGGAGGCTAGGGTCAGGAAATGCGATGAACAATATGAGGCACCGGTATCACATCCGAATGCTGACTCCGTTGCAATTGCCACCAGGCAGCAATGAGTCCCACACCAGCACCGGCGATAGCACCAATATCCGCTGTGATTTGCCAGGGGGCCGGTGTCAACACGGGAAACAATGCGCCACCAAGCAGGCTACCAGCAAACAACAACATCAGAGGAATCAGATACGCACGTGTCGCGCCCCGCGACAACATGGCATCAGGCACCTCGACCAACACACGATCATTAATCTGTAGTCCAAGACGATCCGGCACCAGCAGCGTTTTAGGTTTGCCACAAACGGGTTGTGCCAGACTGACACCACCACAGCCGCCCGTTTCATGACAACGGCCGCAACCGCTGTTAACCTCAAAAGCCAGACGAACCACCCCGGGCACTTCGGAGACGGGTACGGAAATAATTTCTATAACTTGAGCTTCGCGTTCTGCCATAAGTGCGCATCCTACGCTATTTCAATCCTTCTGACCTTCCTGCGCAGCATCAACACGTGCCCACAGCTTAACGAATTGTTGCTGATGCCAGATAATCGTCTCTGATGCGCTGGCAGACATCGGCATGCCCCGCATCGTTGCCCGGATCAGATGATAGTCGTGGAAACGACGGATCTCATCGTGACCGGGCGCAAACAACCCCACGACCCAATCGGCCTCCCCGTCGACAAAGGCGGAAACCATGGTCTCTGATTCAGACATCATATAGTTTTCCATGTCAGTCATACATGCTCCATAAGATCGTGCAGGGCAAGCGACAGGCTCTCTCGCGCACGGTGTAACCGTGAACGTACTGTGCCAATCGGTACTGTTTGAATTTGGGCTATTTCGTCATAACTCAAGCCCTCTTCTTCGCGCAATGTCAGTGCCTGGCGCCAGGTTTCAGGGAGGGCCGCAATCGCATCTGCCAACCCCTCGCGCAATTCCTGCTGCCAGAGATAGGATTCCGGACTCTCGCCGCAAGATGGCCAGTCCGATAAATTTTCCTCTGACGCGACCGTATCATCGTCAAGCACAACCTGATCCGGTCTGCGTTCCTGTTGTTTACGCCATGTCAAATAGGTGTTTTTGGCGATGCGGCTCAACCAGGTTGCCACACTCGATTCGCCACGGAAGCCCGATAGCGACACAAAGGCCTTGAAAAGGCTTTCCTGCAGGATCTCTTGTGCGGCCGCCCTATCTCCGGTGAGCCGTGTTAACCAGCGCAATAACCGGCTCTGCAGGGGCAGGATCAACGCTTCAAAAGCATACCGGTCACCTGTCTTGGCGGCAGCCACTAATTCCGCTTCGGCACAGGTTTCCTTACCTTTAACGATATCCATGCTTGTTGGGTCGGTAATGTTTAGGGACGGTTTGATTTCTGCTTCCAGTTTTACCTTGTAGAATGAGCACATAGTTTATGTTGTGATCGCCCTTTTCGCCAGTTTGGCCGTGCCTTACTCCAAAAAAACGTTGAAACAGAATCCTCTACCTCACACGCACCGTTTTGACGTCCTAATTATCGGTAGCGGCCTAGCCGGCCAGAGTGCGGCGTTGTGTCTGGCAGACGCCGGCTTCGCTGTCGGTTTGGTCAGTAAGAGACGTCTTGTTGACTCCGCCTCCGGCTGGGCTCAAGGGGGTATTGCTGCGGTACTCGACAGCACCGACTCCGTAGAAAACCATATTGCGGATACGCTCACGGCTGGCGCCTACTTAAACGACCCAGCTGCGACGCGGTTTGCTATTGAACACGCAGCTGATGCCATTCAATGGCTGATTGACCGCGGCGTGCCTTTTACGAGAGAAGCTGGTCGGTACCACCTTACGCGTGAAGGTGGCCACAGCCATCGGCGTGTAATCCACGTTGATGATGCCACAGGCGCCGCCGTTCAGGACACATTGACCCCTCAAGTCCGCAATCACCCGAATATCTGCGTGATGGAACACCACATCGTGGTCGATCTCATCACTGCCGGTAAAACAGGCCGGCAGCTCCTAGGGCAAAAAGACCGCTGTCTGGGGGCCTATGTTCTGGATAGCCAGACGGGTCACGTTAAAACCATGGCCTCAGGGCAAACGCTACTAGCCACTGGGGGCGCGGGTAAAGTCTATCTATACACCACCAATCCGGACACCTCGACCGGGGATGGTATCGCCATGGCCTGGCGGGCGGGTTGCCGCATTGCCAATATGGAATTTATCCAGTTCCATCCTACCTGCCTGTATCACCCACAGGAAAAATCCTTTCTGATTAGCGAGGCCGTGCGCGGTGAAGGCGGTTTGCTGAAACGACCGGACGGCACCCGTTTTATGGATGACTATGACCCACGCGCCGAACTGGCACCACGGGATATTGTGGCAAGAGCGATCGATGCCGAAATGAAGCGACATGGCCTGGATTGCGTCTATCTTGACATTTCCCACCAGTCCGCCGAGTTTATCCGCACACACTTTCCGACCATTTACGAACGTTGTCGTCAACTCGGCATCGACATTACTAAAGAGCCTATTCCCGTCGTACCTGCTGCCCACTATACCTGCGGGGGTGTCATGGTCGATCAAAATGGCCGGACCGACTTACCCGGCCTCTACGCCGCTGGAGAAGTGACCTGCAGCGGCCTCCATGGCGCCAATCGACTAGCATCCAACTCCTTACTTGAGTGTCTGGTTTATGCAAGGGCCGCCACGGATGACATGATTAAGAATCCGCAAGAAACCCCTGAATCATTGCCTTCATGGGATGAAAGCCGCGTCACAGATGCCGATGAGGAAATTGTAATTTCCCATAACTGGGATGAGCTGCGTCGTTTTATGTGGGATTACGTCGGAATTGTGCGCACGACTAAACGTTTGCTCAGAGCACAACACCGAATTCGTTTGCTAACCCGTGAAATTGACGAGTTCTACGCCAACTTCCGCATCAGCCATGATTTGCTTGAGCTTCGGAACCTTGTTCAGACGGCTGATCTGATTGTGCAATCCGCATTGCGTCGCAAAGAAAGCCGTGGCCTTCACTATTCCCGTGACTATCCGGATAGCTTAAAGCGTCCTCGAAACACGGTCCTAAGGCGACGCGCTGGTTTACGCTGAAAGCCGCTTCTGACCGGAACCGATCTGACGACGCATCTGTTGGGCCCAAACCAGAATCTGACGCCAACTTTTCTCGGACGCCGGAAGCAGGCTATCCGGTAGCAATAGAACCAGGCGTGGCGCAGACTGTTCTAAATCCGGCACGGGCCGAACCTTGAGCACAATCAACCACGGGTAGACACTCAAGCTGACGCAACGGCCTGGAGCCCACTCGCCGCTTGGCTGCAGGAGACTTACCTCTAACGGCCGAAAGGAGACCAATAGGGGCATTACAGCCTGAACCGTGTGGCGCCAGGCAACCGCCAGGAGCACCAGCAACATACCCAATGCCAGTCCGTAAACCCAACCCGTCAGACGGGTCTGTTCAAGTGCAAGGATGGACAATAAGCCCAGTAAAAACAACGCCGCCCGAAGGCGGCGCGAGGGTATAGGCCGGACTTCAAACCGGCGCATCATAGTCGTCAGAAGCGTTTGAAGACCAATGAACCATTGGTGCCACCAAAACCGAAGTTGTTCTTCAATGCAATATCAATCTTCATCTCACGTGCAGTGTTGGCGCAGTAATCCAGATCACACTCCGGATCCTGATTGAAGATGTTAATAGTCGGCGGTGAAACCTGGTGATGAACAGCCAGTACGGTAAATACCGATTCCAAGCCACCCGCGCCACCCAGTAGGTGACCCGTCATCGACTTGGTGGAGTTGACAACCAGCTTCTTGGCATCAGCACCAAACAGCAGCTTGATGGCTTCTGTTTCATTCTTGTCACCCAGTGGTGTCGATGTACCGTGTGCATTCAGGTACTGCACGTTATCGGTGTTGACACCCGCGTTCTTAAGAGCAGCAGCCATGCTACGCTTAGGCCCATCGGTATCTGGTGCCGTCATGTGATACGCGTCACCACTCATACCAAAACCGCTCAATTCAGCGTAAATCTTTGCACCACGTGCTTTGGCGTGCTCGTACTCCTCAAGCACCATGACACCAGCGCCCTCACCCAGCACGAAGCCATCACGATCCTTATCCCACGGACGGCTCGCCGTTGCTGGGTCGTCATTACGTTCCGACAACGCACGCGCTGCGCAGAAACCACCAAGGCCTAGCGGCGAAATCGTCGATTCTGCACCGCCGGCAACCATCACATCCGCATCGCCGTATTCAATCATACGGCTGGCCAGACCTATGGCGTGCAGACCTGTTGTACATGCAGTCACCGGGGCAATATTCGGACCCTTGAAACCGTACATGATAGACAGGTTACCGGAGATCATGTTGATGATTGAACCCGGTACAAAGAACGGAGAAATCTTGCGGACACCCGCAGCATCATAGGTCGCCTTGGTGTCTTCAATCAGCGGCAAGCCGCCAATACCGGAACCAATACACACACCAATCCGTTCGGCATCTGCCGGGTTCTCACCCAGACCGGCATCGCGGACTGCCTGAATACCAGCCGCCATACCGTAATGAATAAATGTGTCCATGCGACGAGCGTCTTTGGCAGGCAGATAATCCGCCACGTTAAAGCCTTTGACCTCACCTGCAATGCGTGTCGGAAAAGTGCTGACGTCAAAACGGGTCACTGCCGTAATACCACTACGACCAGCAAGCAGGCTATCCCATGCTTCTGTAACGGTGTTACCTACCGGGCTGATAACGCCCAATCCTGTGACGACGACGCGACGACGCATGCCAACTCCTTCACTGGCCCGGGTTTAAAACCGCGGGCTGATATAAATACGGCCGACACAAAGCGCGTCGGCCGCAATGACGCAACAAGCGAAATTACTTCTGGTGCGACTTGACGTAGTCGATCGCTTGCTGAACCGTGGTGATCTTCTCGGCATCTTCATCCGGAATTTCGCATTCGAATTCCTCTTCGAGTGCCATCACGAGTTCAACCGTATCCAGCGAATCTGCGCCGAGATCATCCACGAACGACGATTCATTCTTCACGTCTGCTTCGTTGACGCCGAGTTGTTCGGCTACGATCTTTTTGACGCGCTGTTCGATGTTATCCATTGAAGCTCCTATTACCCTTCTATTCGAGGTGGTGGAAAAATCAGGCTCTATTCTACCAAATCACAGCCAACCGCAAAGTTTTCGTGAACGATAGAACAAAATTTTCTTAAGACAAGTTAAGGCAGGTACATCCCGCCATTAACGTGAATGGTACTCCCAGTCACGTAGGATGCTGCCGGCGAGGTTAAAAAAACCACCGCAGCAGCGATATCTTCCGGCGTACCGAGACGTCCCAGGGGAATATTACCCAGCAAAGAGGCCTTCTGGGTGTCATCCAGTGCCTTGGTCATGTCCGTATCGATAAAACCTGGGGCGACACAGTTCACGGTAATGCCACGGCTACCCAGTTCACGCGCCAGAGAACGGGTCATCCCACTCACACCGGCCTTCGCGGCACAATAGTTGGCCTGTCCTGGGTTACCCGCATGACCGACAACGGAAGTAATGTTGACGATGCGGCCGGAGCGCGCCTTCATCATGCCGCGCATAACTGCACGGCACATGCGGAATACCGACTTCAGGTTGGTATCTAGAACATCGTCCCAATCTTCATCTTTCATTCGCATGGCCAAGGTATCACGGGTAATACCCGCGTTATTGACCAGCACGGTGATGGATGAACCGGTTTTGGCTTCGATATCGGCGATGAGCGCATCAACACCAGCGGCATCACGCACATCCAGCGCCGCGCCCCACCCTGCACCACCGGCGCCCTTAATGGCATCGGTAATGCTGGCTGCGCCAGATTCACTGGTGGCCGTGCCAATCACGGTCATGCCCTGACGGGTCAGCTCCATAGCAATGGCGCGGCCAATACCGCGCGATGCGCCGGTGACGAGTGCAACAGTTGCAGTCATTTCGATTCCTTAGCTTAAAGTCAGATTGGCATTAACCGAATCAGCATCTGCCAAGGCAACACCGGTAATACCATCGGCACAACGCTTGGTCAGACCGGCAAGTACCTTGCCCGGACCGCATTCGGCGGCAGTCGCAACGCCCATCGCGGCCATCTTCTGGATGATCTCAACCCAACGCACCGGCTTCGCGGCCTGGCGCACCAGAGCGTCTTTGATCTTGGCTGGATCCGTTTCGATGGCAACATCCACGTTATTGATCACAGGGATCGATGGCGGAGCTACCGCGATATCAGCCAGCGCAATAGCCAGACGATCCGCCGCCGGCTTAAGCAGCGACGAGTGAAACGGAGCCGACACCGGCAGTAGCACGGCGCGCTTGGCACCGCGGGACTTACAGGCTTCACAGGCACGCTCGACGGCACCCTTGTGGCCAGCAATCACGGTTTGGCCAGGCGCATTAAAGTTGACAGGTTCCACGACTTCACCTTGGGCCGCATCAGCACATGCGGCAGCGATACCCTCATCGTCCAGACCCAGAATGGCAGCCATGGCGCCCGTACCCGCTGGCACAGCTTCCTGCATGGCGGCAGCACGCAGGCGCACCAGCGGTACAGCATCAGCCAGCTTCAGGGCACCGGCTGCCACAAGTGCCGAATATTCGCCCAGGCTATGGCCCGCCACAACGGCGGGCGTTTTACCGCCGAGGCTTTCCCACAAACGCCAGGTAGCGACACCGGACGTCAACATGATCGGTTGCGTATTCACCGTGAGCGCCAGCTTTTCAGCCGGACCTTCGGCAACCATCGTCCACAAATCTTCGCCCAGCGCGGCCGAGGCTTCATCAAACGTAGCACGGACAATCGGCGAGTCGCCATAAGCGGCCATCATGCCGACAGATTGAGAGCCCTGACCAGGAAATACGAAAGCGAACGACATAGAGTTCTCCAATTAATACTTGAGCAGGACGCTGCCCCAGGTAAAACCACCACCGACACCTTGCAACATCAGCGTTTGTCCGCGCTTCACCCGTCCGTCCTTAACAGCCTCATCCAGCGCCAGCGGTACCGAAGCGGCCGAGGTGTTGCCATGATGATCGACCGTGACGATGACACGGTCCGATGTCAGTGATAAACGCTTACCGATGGCATCAATGATGCGCACATTGGCTTGGTGCGGGACCAACCAGTCGATCTGATCCGGCGTAATGCCGGCCGATTCGCAGCACTCTATGGCACTATCCGACAAGGCACGAACGGCAAACTTGAAAACGGCCTGGCCGTCCATGCGCAGGAACGGGTCACCCACCACCTGACCGCCATGTACCTGACCCGGCACATTCAGAATATCAGACTGAGAACCATCTGCATGCAACGATGTCGCCATGAGGCCCGGGGTATCGCCCGCTTTCAGAACTACTGCGCCCGCGCCATCACCAAACAGGACACAGGTACCGCGATCCTGCCAGTCCATAATGCGGGAAAACACTTCAGCGCCAACGACCAGTGCCGTTTTGTGGCTTCCGGAACGAATAAATTTTTCAGCGATGGTCATCGCGTACACAAAACCCGAACAGACCGCCTGCACGTCGAAAGCGGTTGCACCAACGTTGCCAAGCTTGCCCTGCATCAGACACGCAGTGCTCGGAAAAATCATATCCGGCGTTGACGTGGCAACGATGATCAGATCGATGTCTTTGGCATCAACACCAGCATCTGCCAGTGCGCGACGCGCGGCCTCTTCGGCCAACATGCTGGAGGTCACCCCTGCAGGTGCATGATGACGTGATGCGATACCCGTACGCGTAACGATCCATTCATCACTGGAATCCAGGCCCTTGGCTTGTATCAATGCCTCATTGCTGATCGGCGCACCCGGCAGATAACTACCGATGCCAGCCAGCTGGGCGTAAATGCGTTGTGCCATCAGGCATCTCCCGTTGCAGCATCAACCTTGACAGGTTCTTTCAACAACGCTGCCGTTTGTAAACCAGTGTAGCTGGAAACTCGGTGCGCAATTTTATCGATCACACCATTTTCCGCTTCGTAGTATGCGCGTTTGATCGCCTGAGTGAACGCAAACATATCCGCAGAACCGTGACTCTTGATCACAGTACCCTTGAGGCCTAATAGGCTTGCGCCGTTATAGCGACGATGATCGAGACGCTTCTTGAATCGACTGAGCACCGGCAACGCCAGGAGCGCAACAAGACGTGTCAGCAGATTCCGATTGAATTCTTCCCGCAGAAACCGACCCATCATTTGCGCTAGGCCTTCTGAAACCTTGAGGGCCACGTTACCAACAAAGCCATCGCAAACAACCACGTCTGCTTCGCCTTTGTAAACACCATCGCCTTCAACATTGCCCACAAAGTTCAAGTCGCTGGCGCGCAGCAACTCGGCAGCCTGCTTCACGACCTCATTGCCCTTGATATCTTCTTCACCGATATTGAGCAGGCCGACCCGTGGCGCAGCAATGTGCTCAACCGCACTGGTCAGAATAGAGCCCATCACCCCAAATTGCAGCAAATGCTCTGAGGTGCAATCCACATTGGCGCCGAGATCCAGCAAACGGGTTTGTCCCGTCATGGTTGGAATCACGGTACAGATAGCTGGCCGGTCGATACCCGGCAGCATTTTGAGCACAAAGCGTGATATCGCCATCAACGCACCGGTATTGCCGGCGGAAACACACGCAGCCACCTCTCCGGATTTCACCAGATTGATAGCCACACGCATCGATGAATCTTTTTTGTTACGGAGCGCCAGCGCAGGCGGCTCATCCATAGCCACCACTTCGCTGGCGTGCACCACCGTCAAGCGATCACGGATCGCTTTTTCAGGCGCAGCACGACGCAGACGCTCCTCCAACCGGTCGGCATGACCCACCAGTGAGAGCGCAGCGCCCGGAAACTCCGCAGCAAAAGCAAGCGCAGCAGCGACCGTGACCTTAGGCCCATGGTCGCCACCCATACAGTCAATCGCGATTTTGACGGTCATATCCGTTCAAAGCTCACGCTTAACATCATGGCCAGGCACAAACCCTGACCCGCCCCGATTAGGCTTCAGTCGTCTTAACGACCTTCTTACCGCGGTAGACACCCGACGGCGAAATATGGTGACGGCGGTGAACTTCACCCGTCGTCGCTTCGATGGCCAGCGGCGGATTGCTCAAGGAATCATGAGCACGGTGCATACCACGCTTCGACGGGGATTTTTTGTTTTGTTGAACAGCCATGTTGTTACTCCTGGTTAAATCGGTACTGCTGGTTTATTACCTGTTACGCGCCCGAACAAGTTCTGGCAGGAATGCCTAATTCAAACCCTTGGCTGACTTGAGCTGGGCCAGCGCAGCAAACGGATGATCTTCCGCCTGATCCGGCGCCGCTTCGGGCAGCGCACACACTTCATGGCGCGGAACGATAGGCAGGGAAAGAATCAATTCATCCTCCACGAGCACCATCGTCTGCACCCGAGGCGGTACAGGCATCGGCATAAACTCCCTGTCCGGATCCGCTGATTCGTCGTCAAGCGCATCCAGACGGGCCAGTTCGGCCTCATCCGCCACCCACTCCACCGTATGCTCATGATCAATGATCACAGTCACCGGCTGCAGGCAGCGCTGACAGGACTGTTCCAGAGCGGCCACCAATCCGATCGTGGTCGCCGGTCGCCGATCAGCACTCATAGAGGCTTTCAGGGTGACGCGCACGACGCCTTTCGAACTGGTCAGCAAATCCGCGAGCCGCGGAAAATCGGACACCGGCACGTCAGCAGCAACCGCGAGATGTTCGCGGGCAATGACATCCGGGTCAAAACTTTCCGGCAAATCGGCAGACAACATCCAGACCTGTCCCGTTGAAAAACGGCGAATGATACCATCGGCAGACCAAATTGTTGACTGTTTTCTTGCAATATTCGTCGCCAAGCCTTTGAAAGCGCACCAAACATGACCTTTTCGTCCACCGCCCAACCCTGCCAACCGACGCCCCGCCCTCTGATACTGGGCTCCAGTTCAGCCTACCGTCGTGCCCTACTGACCCGACTGGGGCTCCCGTTCAGTGTCATTAGCCCGGACATTGATGAAACACCGCACCCTGGCGAACACCCGGCAGCAACGGCCCGGCGCCTCGCACGCGAAAAAGCGCGTGCCGTCGTTGCCCTGCTGCCAGAGGACCAAAAACATGCGCTCGTCATTGGTAGCGACCAGGTGGCGGTGATGGGCGACCGCCAATTTGGCAAACCAGGCAGCCACGATAAAGCCGTCGAACAACTCATGGCCTTAAGCGGGCAAACCGTGGTCTTTGAAACCGCACTCTGCCTCCATGACACCCTTAGCGGGGAATCTCACGAAGAACTGGTCAGCACCGAAGTCGAATTCCGGACACTCGCGCGCGATGAAATCGAAGCCTATCTCCACAAGGAGCCCGCTTACGATTGCGCAGGATCCGCCAAATCAGAGGCGCTAGGCATTGCCCTGCTGGATCGGTTAAGCGGGGACGACCCCACCGCCTTGGTCGGCTTGCCACTCATCGCGCTGTGCCGACTACTCCGCCGTGTCGGACTTAACCCGCTCCTGGTATAAAACCGCATGACGACCCCAACGCCAGCCCTCCATCTGATCCCCGTACCATTAAGCGAACTGGTTGGTGCAGACCCTTCGCGGTCGCTAACGGCTGATGTAATTGAACAAACACGCAATCTGCGACATTTTGTTGTTGAAAACGCAAAAAGTGCTCGCGCATTCCTTAAAACCATAGAAATGCCCGTACCTATTGCCGAATTAAGCATCAAAGAGTTACCTGGGCGAGGAAAAATGGGCAAATCCGAGGCAAACAACAGCGATTGGGATGCGCTTTTAAGCCCAATCACCTCGGGAAGCCCAATTGGCCTACTGTCTGAAGCGGGTTGCCCTGCCGTAGCGGACCCCGGCTCTGACCTTGTGCAACGCGCCCATCAGCGCAACATCCCGGTATTGCCCCATATCGGCCCATCATCCCTGCTTCTGGCACTCATGGGTTCCGGCTTAGGGGGGCAATGCTTTGCCTTTCACGGCTACTTACCCCAGGATGAAGCGGGTCGCAAACAGGCACTCTCAAAGCTGGAAGAAGAGTCCCGTCGTTTTGGCCAAACCCAGATCGTGATCGAAACCCCGTATCGCAACCGCGCCTTCTTCGAGAGCCTACTCAACGGACTTAAACCGAATACGCAACTGTGCGTAGCGGCCGACCTAACTATGCCCAGCCAGCTTATTGTGACCAGAAGCATCGCAGGCTGGAAAAACGCGGCTGCCCCTGTCCTTGAGAAGCGGCCAGCAGTCTTTTTGTTCAAACAATAACAGCGGGTTAACCGTTTATTTTCATCCAGTTTGCAAGGTCTGAAATCGAGCCCACCAGACCCACCGGCTGACAATCTTTCAGCGCAGCAACAGGGTGTGCGCCATGGGTAATACCCAGGCCATGAGCACCCGCATTTTGGGCCATCTGCAAATCATGTGTTGTATCGCCGATCATGAGGGTTCGCGCCGGATCTACCGCAAACTGGTTCATGATTTCTTCCAGCATTTGCGGATGCGGTTTACTCCGGGTTTCATCGGCCGTGCGGGTGGTATCGAAATAGCGCCCCAGGCCGCTATGACCCAGAGCCCGGTCCAAGCCCAAACGACTTTTGCCCGTCGCTACGGCGATCCAGCGGTGCTCTGCTTGTAATGCCTGCAATAAGCCCTCAACCCCCTCGAACAGGGTGAGCTCATGGTCACCTGACAGATAGTGCTTGCGGTAAGCGTTAACCAGATCATCGTAGTGAGAAGCCGGCAACTCGGGCACGGCGTGCATTAGCGCCTCGCGCAAGCCCATACCAATCACATAGCGCGCCTTTTCATCGCTGGGTGGTGTGACACCGATATCCCGACTGGCCGCCTGGATGGCTTTTACAATCGCGCCGGTAGAATCAAGTAGAGTCCCATCCCAGTCAAATACAACAAGGTCATACGATCGATTGTTAATGTAATTCATGAGGAATGCGCATGGCTGATGATATTTAGAAAGCGGTCCAACTCTGGCGGCAAAGGTGCGTCAATACCCAGCGGTTCACCGGTCACAGGGTGCCGACAACGCATGCTGGCTGCATGCAGAAACATACGTTCTAGCTGCTTACTTTGTGCCAGAGACTTGTTCAAGACGAAATCACCGTATTTATCATCACCGACGATCGGATAGCCCAGCGCAGCCAGATGTACCCGAATCTGGTGTGTTCGACCCGTTTTTAAACGGGCCTCAACGAGGGCATACCCGGGATACTGCTCTCGCAACCGGAAATGCGTTTCAGCCGGCTTAACCTCCGGGCTTTGCAAATCACGCCCCTTGGCGATGCGGACACGGCGCTCTCCTTCCGGTGTCAGATACTTGTAGAGCGGCAGCGTGACCTGCAGAGACCTCTCCTTCCAAACACCGGGCACGAGTGCCAGGTAACGCTTGTCACCTCGCTGTTCACGGAACATATCGTGCAAACCAAGCAGTGCTGCCCGCTTTTTAGCCACCAGGAGCACGCCGGAAGTTTCCCGGTCCAGGCGATGAGCCAATTCAAGAAACCGGGCGCCAGGACGCTGGGCGCGCAGCGCTTCGATCAGCCCCCATGCCAAGCCGCTGCCGCCATGGACCGCAATGCCGGCGGGTTTATTCAAGGCAACCAGAGCCTCATCTTCATACAGAATCGGCAGGTCAATCATCGGGGCGACCGGCGGCTTTTCCTCCGAGAAGACTTCACAGCGAACGGGTGGCAACCTGAGCTCATCCCCTTCGAATAGTCGTTGATCTGGCTGACAGCGGCCACCGTTGATCCGCACCTCACCGCTACGGACAATACGATAGATACGGCTTTTCGGCACACCCTTCAGGTGTCGAAGCAGATAGTTGTCCAAGCGTTGACCCGCTTCTTCCGGACCAATGGTGCGGCGCTGCACTACCGCATGAGAGGTGGCGGCATGGAGTGGCGGCACAAAACTCTCAGAGTTCGTTGTTTTTTTTAACTTTATAGCCCCCGCAGCAACTCCCGAGGAAGTTTTTTTGCGGATTGGGGTCGAAGCCATTCTATTACTGCGTGACATACCTTATACTCTACACGTTTGTGCTGCCAGCAGGTCGCTTATCGGCGTTAGCCGGATCGATCTGCCCGGATTCCGACCCGAGATCGTCGATCCACGCGTTCGTGATTCGTGACCATCCGGCGCAGCCAAACCGGGCTATGACGACTGGCCCAGACGAACACAAGCAGCCGTCACCGACTGACACACGCCCGGCGTTTGCAGTCCCGAATGCAGCAACGGTAGGCCATGCATCCCTGCGATGACAAAGCCTGCCGGTCTTAATCGGTCACCCGTCCGTACGTCCGGCTTGGGATCCACTCAGGATATCCCCTGCCTCGCCTTGAGAGCACGCCGCGCGGCCCCGTCCACCGATTGTAGTTCAGACCCTGCCACGGGATTGTGGGTGCCGGTGCTTTTGGAGCACCATCCATGAAACGCATGCTATTTAATGCGACGCAAGCGGAAGAATTACGCGTCGCGATTGTCGAAGGTCAGAAACTGATCGACCTCGATATCGAATCCGCATCCAAAGAACAACGCAAGAGCAATATCTACAAAGGGGTCATCACCCGTATCGAACCGTCGCTAGAAGCCGTGTTCGTAAACTACGGTGCTGACCGCCATGGCTTCCTGCCCTTCAAGGAAATCGCCCGCGAATACTACGCACCGAATGGCGAAGGTAGCCGCGCGAAAATGCAGGAAACCCTGAAAGAGGGTCAGGAGCTCATCGTTCAGGTCGACAAAGATGAGCGTGGCAACAAGGGGGCTGCCCTGACGACCTATGTCTCCCTGGCCGGTCGTTATCTGGTGCTCATGCCGAACAATCCGCGTGGCGGCGGTGTTTCGCGCCGTGTCGAAGGGGATGACCGTTCGGAACTGCGTGACGCAATGGCCCAGCTGACCGTCCCGGAAGGCATGAGTCTGATCGCCCGTACCGCTGCCATTGGTCGTACGGCTGAAGAGCTGCAGTGGGACCTCAACTACCTGATGCAGCTGTGGACCGCCATTGACTCCGTAGCCAAAGACAACACAGCGCCGCTGCTGATTTTCCAGGAAGGCAGCCTGGTCATTCGTGCTATCCGCGACTACTTCCAACCGGACATCGGTGAAATTCTCATCGATACAGATGATATTTTCGAGCAAGCCCAGGCCTTCATGAGCCAGGTCATGCCGAACAACGTTAACCGCGTCAAACGCTATCGCGACGACGTCCCGCTCTTCTCCCGCTTCCAGATCGAACACCAGATCGAATCTGCCTACGCTCGTCAGGTTAACCTGCCGGCCGGTGGCGCCATCGTCATCGACCATACGGAAGCCCTGGTATCGGTCGACGTCAACTCGGGTCGCTCGACCAAGGGCAGCGATATCGAAGAGACTGCACTGAAGACCAACCTGGAAGCAGCTGACGAAATCGCCCGCCAGTTGCGTTTGCGCGACCTCGGTGGTCTGATCGTCATCGACTTCATCGACATGGAAAGTGCCCGGAATCAGCGCGAAGTCGAAAACCGTCTGCGTGACGCCCTGCATCACGACCGTGCCCGCGTTCAGACCAGCAAAATCAGCCGGTTTGGCCTGCTGGAGCTGTCGCGCCAGCGTCTGCGTCCAGCCCTGGCTGAAACCTCTTACATCACCTGCCCGCGCTGTACCGGTACCGGCCATATCCGCTCAACTGAATCGGCTGCCCTGCACATCCTGCGAATCCTTGAAGAAGAGGCGATGAAGGAGAACACGGCCGCTGTTCATACTCAAGTACCAGTCGATGTTGCCACCTTCCTACTCAATGAGAAGCGTGCCGATATCCAGGCGATTGAACTGCGTCACAAGATCACGATTCTAATTTTGCCAAACAAGCATCTGGAAACCCCGGCACATCAGATTCAGCGTCTGCGTCATGACGAACTGAACCAGGAAGATGTGCGCGAACCATCCTACAAGATGGTCGATCTGACCCTGAATGAACAGCCGGCCTATACCGCTGAACAGCAGAAGAACCAGCATCGCCAGCAGGCCGCCATCCGTAATATTGCCCCCGCCCAACCGGCACCGATCTCCATGGAATCGACGACACCAAGCGAACCGATTCCGGAAGAAAAGTCCGGCTTTATCAGCAAGCTCTTTAGCTGGCTGAGTGGTGACACCAAGAAAAAGCCGCCGGTTGAAACCGCACGTCCGCGCACCCCGCGCGAGCCCCGTGAAGGTCGTAGCAATGGTCGCCGTCAATCGGGGGACAGCGAAAGCCGCCAGGGACGTGGCGAGCGTGGTCAGCGTGGCGAAGGCCAGGATGGCCGTCGCAACAACCGCCGAGGCGAAGGTCAGGATGGTCGTCGCAACAACCGTGGTGAACGTACCACCAACCCGGCAGCTGAAAGCGCCACAGAAGATAATGCCCAGACCAGCCAGGGAGGCAACAACCGTCGCCGCGGTGGTCGTGGCAACCGCGGAGAACGCAACGCCAACCCCGCTACTGCTGCCGACTCGCAGAATCCGGTCACGGAAGCCGCAAGCGAAACGGCTGTGATCACCCAGGTTGAAGGTCAAGCGCCCGCAGAAGCCGCTGCCGAAAACACCGGCACAGGTGGCAATGGACGTCGCCGCGGTCGTCGCGGTGGTCGTCGCGAACGCGGTGATCGCCAGAGCAACGACAGTAACAACAGTGATAGCACGAATGACGTCAGCGATACCGCTGCTCCAGCAACTGCCGCACCGCTCATCGTGACTGAGGCGACCGTCGTTGTCACCGAAACATCAGCACGGACCCCTGTCTATGCTGAAGTTGCGGCACCCGCTGTGGAAATACCTGCAGCACCTGTAGCCACACCGGTTGCCGAGGCTGCGCCGGTCGTCGCACCCGCAATTGAAGTTACCGAAGTGGCTGTCGCGCAAGTGGTCGAAAAGCCGGCAGCAGTCGCTGTACCGTCGGTGCCTTCAACGGTCGCTCTGGAAGCTATTGGCTTACAGATGGTTGAAACCAGCCCGGAAAAACGTGCCGCAGTTGCTGCTACGCCAACAGAAAAGCCCGTCAGAAAACCTCGTACCCCTCGGGCCAAGCCGGTGGTCGTTGACGAACCGTTACAAATGGTAGAAACCCGCAAGGAGTAATCCCTGCTTGACGTAATAAAAAACCGCGCAATTCGATGCGCGGTTTTTTTCATCCGCTGTTTGGTTAAGGCCTTAACTTACTTTAGCCCGGGCTGTTGTTTTGGTGGGCTCTCGATCGCCACGTTCGCGCAAAATACTATCCAGCAAGCCTTCAGCAGCGTCCTCGATCATATCGAGCACCAGATCAAAATCATGCGCAAGGCCATAGTACGGGTCGGGGACTTCATCATCATCAAACTGGCGGGCATAACTCATGAAGAGCTTGAGTCGATGCAAGCGGTTTGCCGGACACAACTTTCGCAAGGATTCGAGATTACTGCGGTCCATCGCCAGCACCAGATCGAAATACTCCAGATCCTCGGGCGCCACTTTTCGAGCACGAATCAATGACAAGTCATACTTACGTTCGGCAGCAGCTCGTTGGGTACGCGCATCAGGTGATTCGCCGACATGGTAACCATGCGTTCCCGCCGAATCGATTTCAAGCTCACCCAGCAAACCCCGCTGTGCCGCCAGCCTGCGAAAAACAGCTTCTGCAGTCGGCGAACGGCAGATATTACCCATGCAAACGAACAGTACTCTGGTCATACCTCTCCCCCTCCTGAACGCACCAACACCAGCGCCTGACGCTAGGTCGTGCATCGCATCTCAATGTGCGCTTGCAAACGTTCCTGATGCCATTGTTCCATAATTAAGTCAGAATTGCACCGGATCGACAAACGGCCAGGCCTCTCTATTCATGCACAAACCCTTCTATCTACATGCCCTGCTCCTACTCTGCCTCACCGCATGCACTTCCGGCCCATTAAAAATCAACCAGTCGGGTCAGGTTGCTGACGTTGTCGACACGGCACCGAGATCAGCGCCTAAAAAAGGCACGTTCCGTGTTTTGATTATTCCGAGTGGTGCCATCACCACCAGTGTGATCTCGGACAAGGCCAGTACCGCCGGGGGCATTCTGGGTAGCATGGTCGTTGGGCCCATTGCCGGATTAGCCGGTAGTCTGGCAGGGTCAACGGCTGGCAGTCACGTCGCTTCACAAGCAGAGGCTTCGGCAACGCTTAAAGAAAATCGTCAGGATGTGGTTCAGGCGGTCAGCGCAGCAAACCTACCTGTCTATTTCTCCAACCGGATCGCCGAACAGCTGAACAACTGTGGCATTGATGCCGTGATTTATCCCCAAGCCCTCGATACGGATAAAGCAACCTGGTTTCAAAGTAACCTGAATCTACCGGCCGATTTTCCGCAGTATGCCGCGCCCTACCGTTTTTTCCTGCAAGCCGGGATGACGTCAATTCAGGTCAAAAATGGTCTGACAGATAACACGCTGGAAGGGGCTGCCTATGTACGCGTCTACGAAACACGGCGCCTGCGACAGATTGGTCGTTATTCAGACAATACCGGTAAAACCGGTTCCGTGACCCTGAACAAATTCTCGGCCAGTGAACCTGAACGGATTCAGGAACTTTCCCAGGCCGCTAAAGGCACCGCCCAATATCTGGCCAGCGGGATTGGTACCGACATTTGCAGCATCATGCGCAAGTTCTAAACGGTTGGCTTTAATGAGACGCCAAAGAGCTGCTCCTTAAGGCGGAACAACTGATCACGGACACGGCCGGCGGCTTCAAATTCCAGATTCTTGGCATGCTGTTGCATGGCCTGCTCCAGCTTGCGAATTTCTGCTGCCACCTGCTTTTCCGACATGGCTTCGTAATGCTTGCGGGTTTGGGCTGCTTTACGTTCAGACACCGCCTCACCGGATTCCGAATAGCCCGTCGCATACACGCCATCAATAATGTCTTTGATCCGTTTCTTCACGCCACGCGGCACAATCCCGTGCGCCTCGTTAAACGCCAACTGCTTGTGCCGACGCCGCTCTGTTTCATCCATTGCTCGCCGCATGGATCCCGTGATCTTGTCGGCATAGAGTATCGCCGTCCCATTGAGATGCCGCGCAGCACGACCAATGGTCTGAATCAGAGAAGTCTCCGAACGCAAGAAGCCTTCCTTATCGGCATCTAGAATCGCCACCAGCGACACTTCGGGGATATCCAATCCCTCGCGTAGCAGATTGATCCCGACGACCACATTGAATACCCCCAGACGCAGATCCCGAATGATTTCAACGCGCTCCACGGTATCGATATCCGAGTGCAGGTAACGTACCTTGATGCCATTTTCGGTCAGATAGTCCGTTAGATCTTCGGACATGCGCTTGGTTAGCGTGGTCACCAGAACCCGCTCGTCTACAGCCACCCGTTTACGAATCTCTCCGAGCAGATCATCCACCTGGCTCGAGGCCGGCCGGACCTCAACCACGGGATCCACCAAACCGGTAGGCCGCACGACTTGCTCGACCACCTGGCTGGAATATTGCTTCTCATAATCTGCAGGTGTAGCCGTCACGAAAATGGTCTGACGCATCCGTTGCTCGAACTCGTCAAACTTTAACGGTCGGTTATCGAGCGCGGACGGCAAACGGAAACCGTAATTGACCAGATTCTCCTTACGAGAACGATCACCCCGGTACATGCCACCCACCTGACCAATCGCCACATGGGATTCATCAATAAAAAGCAAGGCGTCTGCCGGTAAGTAATCAATCAGAGTGGGCGGCGGATCACCCGCCTGACGCCCAGACAAATGCCGAGAGTAGTTTTCAATACCCTTGCAAAAGCCGACCTCGGTCAGCATTTCCAGATCAAATTTAGTGCGTTGCTCGATCCGTTGCGCTTCAACCAGCTTGGCATCAGCCAGAAAGGCGGCCCGCTGCACATTCAGCTCTTCTTTAATGGCTTCCACGGCTCGCAACACGGTGGCACGCGGCGTGACATAGTGGCTCGACGGATACACCGTAAAGCGTGAAAGGCGTTGGCGAATCCCACCAGTGAGCGGGTCAAACAGCTGCAGCCGCTCGATCTCGTCATCAAAGAGTTCTATCCGCAGAGCATGCTCGGCATGTTCTGCGGGAAAGACATCAATGACATCGCCGCGCACGCGGAAGGTGCCACGTTGGAAATCCATTTCATTACGGGTGTACTGCATCTCGGCCAGACGCTTCAGCAGATCGCGCTGGGCGACTTTATCGCCCTCCCGCACGTGCATGATCATCTGGTGATACTCATCCCGATCACCAATCCCGTAAATACACGACACCGTTGCCACGATGATGCAGTCATTCCGTTCGATCAGGCTTTTGGTCGCCGACAGCCGCATCTGCTCGATGTGCTCATTAATCGAGGAGTCCTTTTCGATAAAAAGATCCCGACTCGGCACATAGGCCTCCGGCTGGTAGTAATCGTAGTACGACACAAAATACTCGACCGCATTCTCCGGAAAAAACTCCTTGAACTCGGCATACAGCTGCGCCGCGAGCGTCTTGTTGGGTGCCAGCACCAAGGCAGGCCGACCCGAACGGGCAATCACATTAGCCATCGTGTAGGTCTTACCCGACCCCGTCACCCCCAGCAAGGTCTGAAACGACAACCCGCTCTCCAGACCATCCACCAGCTGGGCAATAGCCGTTGGCTGGTCGCCGGCGGGCGGAAACGGCTGATGTAACCGGAACGGGCTGCCTTCAAAGGTCACCAGGTCGGCGTGCGAGGCGGATGCCAGTTCGGCAATGCAAGGGGTTTCAGATATCATGAATCAGTTCTCTATTCCAGCACATTCAACGGCATAGAAACGTTATGCCATGTTAGAATTTTCAGGTTATAAGTGCCGTAGAGCACAGTGTAACGCCACATTTCCCATTTCTCCACGCCGTTGAACCGGCGCCACCCGGAGTTGTTGTTATGACCTCGATTTTTGCTGATGTCGCGCTCGCACCGCGCGACCCGATTCTCGGCTTGACCGAAGCCTTCAACGCGGACACCCGTGCAACCAAGGTCAACCTAGGCGTTGGTGTCTACTACGATGATGAGGGCAAACTGCCCCTTCTCAAGGCTGTCCGTGCCGCTGAAGAAGCCCGCATGAAAAATCCGCCGGCGCGCGGTTACCAGCCGATCGAAGGTTCGGCCGCCTATGACCAGGCCGTGCAAGCACTGCTCTTCGGCCATGATACCCAGCTCCTGCGTGACAAGCGCGTCGTAACGGCTCAAGCCATCGGCGGTACCGGGGCCCTGAAAATCGGCGCTGACTATCTGAAACGCCTGGTACCCAATGCCACCGTTTACATCAGCGACCCTTCCTGGGAAAACCATCGCGCTTTGTTTGAGGCCGCCGATTTCCCGGTCAAGACCTACCGCTACTATGATGCGACCACCCGTGGCGTCAACTTCGACGGCATGCTGGCAGACCTCAATGCCATGCCGAAGGATGCCATCGTCCTCCTGCACGCCTGCTGCCACAACCCCACCGGTGCCGACCTCAGCAATGAGCAATGGGATCAGGTCATCGAAGTCATCCGTGCCAAGGGTCTGATTGCATTTCTCGACATGGCTTATCAGGGCTTTGCCGAAGGTATCCAACCGGATGCCATCGTTCTGGACAAATTTGCCCATTCGGGCCTGCAGTTCCTGGTCTCGTCGTCGTTCTCGAAATCCTTCTCGCTCTATGGCGAGCGCGTTGGCGCCCTATCGATCGTTACGGAATCGGCTGACGAATCGGCCCGTGTCATGTCACAACTGAAGCGTGTGATCCGTACCAACTATTCCAACCCGCCAACCCATGGTGCAGCCATCGTTGCTGCCGTGCTGACCAGCCCGGAACTGCGCGTCATGTGGGAAAAGGAACTGGCCGAGATGCGTGAGCGTATCCGTGCCATGCGGATTGCTCTGGTCGAGAAACTCAAGGCCAAGGGGGTGAAGCAGGACTTTAGCTTTGTGATCCAGCAACGTGGCATGTTCTCCTACACGGGCCTAACCGCCGAGCAAGTGGACGTGCTGCGCGACAAGTATGGCATCTATGCCGTATCGACCGGTCGTATCTGTTTGGCTGCATTGAACAGCAAAAACATTGATGCAGTCGCTGACGCGATTGCGGCTGTTGTTGCCTGATCAACGGCACCTTGCCACACGAATAACGCGCCTTTGGGCGCGTTATTTATTTGAATGCCCGACACGTCAGCATCAGGGCCTTCGGTACGGTTGGGAATGCCGGTGGTGTTTTTGCCAGTTTTGCAGATACTTAGCAGCCACTTCAGGTGACTCGATAATCACAAGATTTTCCGCATTGCTCTTTTCTGCAGCTTTCGTGAAGTTATAGCTACCGGTAATCACAACCTGCCCATCAATAATCATGATTTTATTGTGGGCAATCGCATGCCGATCATCGATGAGGGTTTCTACTCCACCATGGGTCGTAAAATCTGCCGCTGAATACTTCTGCGTTCGATGGCTTTTATCGAGCAACATCACCACCTTCACACCGCGCTCCCGTGCCCCCACCAGCGCCGAGGCTATTGCTGGGTTGGTGAATGAATAGGCCTGAACCAAGATCGAGTCTTTGGCGCCGAGCAACTGATCAACAATGGCCGCCTCGGCCGAATCGCCGGGCGTAAAGTACACGCGAATATGCGTCTGCGAAGAGACGCTCGGCTTAGACACAACCAAAGGCGCCGGGCCTTCTGCAGAGACATTGCCTGCCGCCATAAACAATAGGCTGGTCCATCCGAGTTCACGTATGAAACCTAGCCCACGTTGTCGACACGCCATCATTGGCCTGTCTTCACACTATCGGTATCAGCCATATCTTCTTCCGGATCTTTTAACGCTTCAGAATGAGCTAACCCAACCTGAGCTTGGGCCTTCATAATTTTCTCGGCAATATCCGTATTCTGGGTTTTCAGGGCCCAATCAACAGCACTCTCGCCATTACGCGTCCAGGTCGGATCAGCACCCGCAGCCAAAAGCCGATCAACCATGTCTTCCTGCCCCTGCTCTGCAGCAAACATCAACGCCGTTGCACCATTGGGGTTAACCGCATTCGGCTCCGCGCCCTTCTCCATCAGCGCGTTGAAAACCGGTAATTGCTTACCGAACACCGCATAGGTCAGCGGTTGCCATCCCTGACGACGTGTCACAGGCACACCACGTGCCAGCAGTTGCTGCACAATCGGTAAACTTCCCTTGAGCGCCGCGTAGTTCAGCGCATCATCGCCGACCTTATTGCGTAAGGCGGGGTCGGCCCCCCCTTGCAATAGCACGCCCGCTGCAGCCGGGCTCATATTAGCCGCGGCATGGATCAATAGCGTATTGCCATCCTTATCTGCGTAGTTCGGATTAAACCCAGCCTTCAGACCCTCGCGCAGCGTTGCCGGGTCATCCTTCTTGGCGGCCATCACCATATCGTCGATGGTGGGGGCAGCCCAAACCAGCTGAGACAGAACAAGGAGACAGCCACACAACGTCTTTTTAATCATTGCGATCAATCCATCTAGCCCTTTAGACCCAGACGCGGCTCCAGCACCGGCATAGCTGCCGGAAAAAGCGTCAGGAAGTTACGACTGGTCGCTGCAGCAACCTCGGCATATGAAATCTGACGCAGATCAGCAATAGCTTCCGCCACGTAGCGCACATACGCCGGTTCATTCGGTTTGCCACGATACGGCACAGGTGCCAGATACGGCGCGTCTGTCTCGATCAGCAAGCGGTCCAGCGGGACTCGACGGGCAACATCATGGACCTGTTCTGCCTTCTTGAAGCTGACAATGCCGGAGAGCGAAATATAAAAGCCCATGGCCATGGCCTGTTCCGCCACCGCAAACGATTCCGTGAAGCAATGCAGAATGCCACCAACCACACCGGCACCTTCCTCGCGCAGAATACGCAAGGTGTCTTCGGCGGCTTCCCGGGTATGAATCACCAGCGGTTTATTGAGGGCTTTGGCCGCGCGGATATGAACACGGAAGCGCTCGCGCTGCCATTCCGGTTGATCCTTGTGCCAGTGGTAATCCAGACCTGTCTCACCAATCGCCAATACTTTGGGATGTTGCCCAAGCTGGCACAGCGTGTCCACATCGGGCTCACGATGGTCCGCATACTCCGGGTGCACACCCACTGATGCATAGATATGCTCGTGCGCATCGGCAATTGCCAGCACCTGTGGTGCCTCCTCCAGCGTCACACCAATTGTCATGCATCCAGCCACATCATTGGATGACATCGCCGCCAACACTTCCGGCAGTCGGTTGGAGAGACCATCAAAATCCAGATGGCAGTGGGAATCGATCAGTCTTGACATGATATTCAGGGGCCAGGCTCATAGAGCGCGAGCGTTTTAGAAAAGAGCGCTTCAAGGAAGAGACGGATATTTAACGGGTGACTACTCAAACGACGCGCCTCCAAAAGCGCATCCGGATAATGGCTCAGGTGTGCATCATTAAGCTGCCCCGCCAGTTTCTGGAAGCCGGATAGTTGCTCGGGAAAAACAACCGGATCGGCGCCGAGACGGACCAAATGCAGATCCAGTGCCCAGCGTTGCATCCAGTCGATGAGTAGGGCTAAACGCGTGCCCGACAGATCACCCTTGACCAGTGCCTCACAGCTTTTGGCCAATGCCAGCGGATCCAGACGTGGCCCCAGCATCAACTGGCTGAGCAAGGCATCGACCAGCGCCACTTCCGCCAGTGCATCTTCAGTCGCATCTGGGCGCTTTTCAGCAGCGCTCGCCAATTCAATTGCAAAGCGCAGTGCGCCAGCACACCGGCTTAGCCAGCGTGCCCCGTCATGCAGCGGCGGCGTTAGGCCGGCCAAGACCTGTAAGGCGGCCTGACGGCATGGCACACCAAGCGGTACAGCGCGCGTACGGCTCCGCACTGTTGGCAACAGGCGTTCCGCCGCATGGCTGACCAGCAGAAAATGAACACCCGCGGGCGGCTCTTCCAGAGACTTGAGCAGTGCATTGGCCGTTGCCTCGTTCATGGCTTCTGCCGGTTCAATCAAAACCACACGGCATCCCCGATGACTGCCTACATGGATAAAGGACTCCAGGCCGCGAACCTGATCAATACGAATCTGTTCGCTTTTTTTCCGATCCGCTTTTCCTGTGCTGGCTGGCTTATCCGATTCGACATCGACCACCGGCGCTTCAAATGCTTCCGGCCGTATCCGACGAAAATCCGGATGATTACCGGAGGCCTGCCAGGTACAGGCAGTACAAACACCGCATGCACGTCCATCCGACAATGGCGTATCACACAGCAGACTATCGGCCAGCATCTCAGCAAATTGCAGCTTGCCAATGCCGGCCGGCCCGGAAATCAGCAAGGCATGAGACAGGCGACCACGGGCCCGGTCCACCTGGATCTGCGTCCAGGCCGTTTCGTGTAGTTTGACCCAATCAAGCATTGGGATTCAACAAGTCAGATAACGCATCAAGAATCGCCTCACGAACCTCGTGCATGGGGACGTCCGACGCCACCCGGCGAATGCGTTCCGGATACTGTGCTGCCCGATGGTGGTATGCATCACGTACGCGCTGATGAAAATCAGCCGCCTCCCGTTCAAAACGGTCCAGAATGCGCGTGTCGTGCAGGCGCGCCTGGGCCGTGGCTACCGACACATCAAACAGAATCGTACGATCCGGTTGCAAACCACCCTGCACCCAGGATTCCAACGCCGTAAACTTGGCTTCGGCAACGCCTCGGCCGCCGACTTGATACGCATAGGTCGCGTCAGAAAACCGGTCCGAAATGACCCAAGCACCTTGCGCCAGTGCCGGTCGGATGACCGAAGACAGATGTTCGGCCCGCGCCGCAAACATCAGCATCATTTCCGTTTCAGGCGCCATGGGTTCATTCAGCAGAATGGTGCGCAAAGACTCACCCAACGGCGTACCACCCGGTTCACGCGTTACCACCACCGCATGCCCTGCTGCCGTGAGATATTCACGTAGCCATTCGATGTGAGAGCTTTTGCCAGCGCCATCAATGCCTTCGACCGTGATAAATCGGCCCGGTAGAACTGACTGACGCATCGTTATTTGCCTCGCTGAAACTGATTCACGGCCTGATTATGAGCGTCCAGCGTGGCCGAAAACTGGCTGGAACCATCACCGCGGGCTACAAAATACAAGGCATCGGTCTTTGCCGGATGTGCCGCTGCCAGTAGCGACGCTTCGCCGGGCATACAGATCGGGGTTGGCGGCAGACCGTTACGGGTATAAGTATTATGTGGTGTATCGCGCTGAAGATCGGCCTTGCGCAGATTGCCGTCAAAACGCTCACCCAGACCGTAAATCACCGTTGGGTCGGTCTGCAGCCGCATGCCTTTACGCAGGCGGTTGATAAATACTCCGGCGATCTGTGCCCGGTCAACCGCGGCACCGGTTTCCTTTTCGACAATCGAGGCCAGAATCAGCAACTCATAGGGGGTTTGCAGAGGCAATCCGGCTTCCCGGCCAGCCCAGGCCGTATGAAGTTGTTTCTGCATGGCACGATGGGCTCGCGCCAGCAACTCCAGATCGTCCGAACGTTTATCAAAGCGATAGGTATCCGGAAAGAACCACCCTTCCGGTGCCTGGCCCGCCAGTCCTAGCCGGGTCATAATGGCTGCATCATTGAGATCCTGCGTCGTATGGATCAGTGCGGGTTGAGCGTTCAGTTTGGTCCTGATTTCACGGAAACTGGCGCCCTCCACAATCAGCAAATCCGCCTGGCTGGTGTCACCGCTGGACAGCTTGCGAAGTATGGCCCACAACGACAGCCCTTGATCGAACTCATAGCTTCCTGCCTTAATCGACGATGCCAGACCGGCCATACGGCCCACCGTGCTAATCACCCAGGCTGGCGCCCCCACACCACCATCCTGTAAGGTCTGCGCCGCCACGCGCAAAGACGCGCCCGCGGGGATACGAACCAGCAATTGCGGCTCCGCCAGCGGGACGGGCCAGAGGCGGACCAACAGAACCGTAAAACCGGCCACAAGCGCGCTGGCAACAAAGAATTTGGCCAAAAATTTCATAGCCCCTTATGATACCAACCCTAGCCATCAAATCCCTGAATCTTCCTCATTGAGATTTCGCGAAGCCCGCCGTTTACCATGACCTCTATGCAACTCATTCCACTGCCGCACTTGGCCATTCTTGATGTCACCGGCGATGATGCCCAGAACTTTCTTCAAAATCAGGTCCCCAGCGATATCCGCCTACTGAACCCGGAACGTGCCCAGATCTCTGGCTGGTGTACGGCCAAAGGTCGTCTGCTCACCACCTTTGTGATCTGGCCGATCAGCGGCGGTTACCGACTCGTGTTGGCGGCTGATGTCCGTGACAGCATTGCCAAACGACTCAGAATGTACGTGCTGCGCCTTAAAGTGCAGATTGCAATCAGCGACGACGGTGTTTACGGACTCTTAAACCCGGCCGACGCACTGGGTGATCTGACCCTCCCCGTGTCTGACTGGCAGGTCGCCACCAGCAATGGCCTCACCGCTGTCCGCCTAGACACCCGCCGTTGCCTCGCCACCGCATCAACAGTTGCCATGAATGCACTAGCAGCCCCCCTGTCCACGGGCACCCCGGAAGACTGGAGACGCACGGACATCGAACAGGGGTTTCCTCTGGTCACCCAGGCCACCAGCGAACATTACGTGCCGCAGATGGTGAACCTCGATAAGCTCGGTGGTGTCAGCTTCAAAAAAGGCTGCTACCCTGGCCAGGAAATCGTTGCCCGCACCCACTACCTGGGCAAAATAAAACGCCATCTGTACCGTGTCACGGCGTTACAGCCCATACAGGCCGGCCAGGAGGTTCGTGCCACAGCGCTTAACGGGCAGAGTTGCGGCAGCCTCGTCAGCACTGCGCCAGCCGCCGATGGTAGCCAATGGCTGGGCCTGGCCGTACTACAACAGGATGCCGCCGAAGGCCCTATATACGTTCAAACGGAACAAGGTGATCTCGCACTACAGCTGGTGGGACTTGTGCTACCCGACGACTCGCCGAAGGCTTAATCTTCAGTAATCAGGACCGGTGTACCGACAGGTACCCGGTCGAAGAGATCGACCATATCGGTATTGCGCATGCGAATACAGCCATGCGAACCTGGCACGCCCAGTGCGACGCTGTCTGGGGTACCGTGGATATATACATAGCGGCGCATGGTATCGACTGAACCGCCCCGGTTTTTACCGGGCTCCTCGCCACATAACCAGAGGATCCGCGTCAGGATCCAGTCCCGATTCGGCTGCGCCTGCATCAGTTCCGGCGTACACACCTCACCTGTCGGCCGGCGTCCGCGTAGTACGGCACCAAGAGGTAAACCATGACCAATCCGTGCACGAATACGATGGCGGCCCCGCGGCGTCTGATAGCTACCCATCTGTTCACCCGCTCCTTTAGCAGCTGTGGATACCCGATAGCGTTGCAGGACGCTCCCGGAATCATCCAGAAGTGTGAGGCACTGCCCGGCAATGGAGACTTCAATCCGCATCGCTCACCCCTGTCAATCGCTGCGCCCGCAGATCCTTGGCCTCGGACCGACGGCGCTGAAAGAAAGCACTGATGAGCCGGGCACTCTCTTCTGCCAACAGCCCGCCCTCTACATCAGCATGATGATTCAATTTTGCTTCGGCAAACAGATCCACCACACTGCCACAGGCCCCGGTTTTAGGTTCGGATGTTCCATACACCACACGTGCAATGCGCGCATGCTGGATCGCGCCAGCGCACATGGCACAGGGTTCCACCGTCACGTACAAGGTACAGTCCGGCAATCGGTAATTGCCCAGACGCAGCGCAGCATCGCGCAACGCCACAATCTCGGCATGCGCTGTCGGATCATGCCGGCTGATCGGCTGGTTATAGCCCTCACCCACAATCTCTCCCGCACAAACCACCACCGCACCCACCGGGACTTCGTTGGCCACCGCACCCGCACGGGCAAGCGCCAATGCATGCTGCATAAATACCAGATCGACTGATTTCATCAGGCAGCATCCAGATCATCATCGTCGATATGCATGCGGTGCAGAAACCGGTGAATCACCGGTGTAAACATGATCGCCGTTGAGGCAATCAGCACCAGCCCACAGAATATGGCATACAGACCGGCAAACAGCTTGCCTTCAACGCTAACAGGGGCCGCCAAAACACCCATACCCGACAGGATCATGGCCGCATTCACAAAAGAATCGATCCAGCTCAAGCCCTCGAACACGTGGTAACCCGCCATGCCCCCAAACAGTGCGAGACCCACAATCACACAGCCAAAGAAGATGGAGCGCGCCAAACGGCCGGCAAACTCCTGGCGCGAGGCTAGTGGTTCACTCAAACGTTCAAAGGCAATGATCTGGGGAATACGCATCATCCAACCGAAATAATTGTTCAGATTCGTATAATAACGGCTTATCCGGCAAACCTTCCACAGGCTTTACACCAGGCAAACCCCATGACGCTCGACTTGGCCGGACAGGCCATCCTTTTTATCACTGCAGTCATCGCTAACTTCTTTTCCGCGCTCTCCGGTGGTGGTGTTGGCCTGATCCAGTTTCCGATTCTGATATTTCTGGGCCTGCCTTTTGCTGCAGCCCTGGCCACCCACAAGGTGGCCAGCGTCTTTCTCGGGGTGGGTGCCATTTTGCGCCACTTGAAAGAAAGCCATCTGGAGCGGCGAAGTAGCCTGATCATTCTGGGGGCCGGTATTCCGGGCGTGATTCTCGG
>JALRGK010000026.1 GCA_023253415.1 Rhodocyclaceae bacterium | reverse complement strand
ATGCCTTCCATACCAAAGGTGCGTGATTCATCCGGCACGATCGGCACAACATTCTTGCCCACCTGTTTGTCTTTTAGCATCATATTCATGATGCGCACAATAGCCATGGTGGTTGATAATTCGCGGCCCTCGCCAGAGGCTTTAAGAAGCGCGTCAAATGTTTCCAGTGGGGGGATGGCCAAGGCATCGGCCTTGCGGCGACGTTGTGGGAGGAAGCCGCCCAATGCCATACGGCGATCCCGCATGTATTGGTATTCCGGTGAGTCTTCGGCAAATTTCAGATAAGGTAGGCTTTCTATTTCCTCGTCTTTGACAGGTAGGGAAAAACGATCTCGGAATCGGGCGATTTGCTCCTTATCCATCTTTTTCTGTTGGTGCGAGGTGTTCATGGCCTCACCCGCTTTGCCCATCCCGAAACCCTTGATCGTTTTGGCAAGGATCAGCGTAGGTTGCCCTTTGTGCTTCACGGCGCGGTCATAGGCGGCAAAGATCTTGAAAATATCGTGACCACCTCGGTTAAGTTGCCAGACTTCGTCATCGGTCCAGTCGGCAACCAGTGCTTTCAGTTCGGGTGTGTTGAAGAAGTGCTCGCGAACATAGGCACCATCCTTTGATTTGAAGGTCTGGTATTCGCCATCGCACAGATTCATCATGCGTTGTTTGAGAATTCCCTGGGTATCACGCTGGAATAGGGCGTCCCAATGTGTTCCCCAGATCAACTTGATGACGTTCCAGCCGGCACCGCGGAACTCGGACTCGAGTTCTTGAATGATTTTGCCATTGCCACGGACAGGACCATCAAGTCGCTGTAAGTTACAGTTAATGACGAAGATCAGGTTGTCGAGACTTTCTCGACCTGCCATGCCAATTGCACCCAGTGACTCGACTTCATCAGTTTCGCCGTCGCCTAGGAAGGCCCAGACTTTTCGTTGTTCGGCTTTCTCGGCATTGATCAGGCCACGGCTGGCCAGGTACTTCATAAAGCGTGCCTGATAGATCGCCTGGATGGGGCCCAGCCCCATTGATACGGTTGGGAACTGCCAGAAGTCAGGCATGAGCCACGGATGCGGATAGGAAGAGATACCTTTCCCCGTAGTTTCCTGACGGAAGTGATCCAGTTGTTCTTCGGTAAAACGTCCCAGCATGTAAGCGCGTGCGTATACGCCGGGGACTGAGTGTCCCTGGAAGAAAATCAGGTCACCATCGTGTTCGGCTGACGGGGCATGCCAGAAGTGGGAAAAGCCGACGTCATACAGAGCCGCCGCCGAAGCAAAAGAAGCAATGTGGCCACCGACATTCGTATGCTTGTTGGCGCGTACGACCATGGCCATGGCATTCCAACGTATGTAGGAATGGATCTTGATCTCCATGTCAGGATTGCCAGGGTACTTGGGCTGCTGTGTCACGGGAATCGTGTTGATGTATTCCGTGTTGGCGGAGTAGGGGATATCAATGCCCTTGGCGCGGGCCTGATCAATCAGGGTTTCGATCAGGTAATGCGCGCGTTCGTCGCCCTCGTTGCGGATGACGCCGGAGAGCGCATCCTGCCACTCACGGGTTTCCTGCGGATCTATATCCACGGATGACGACGAATTCTTAATGTTTTCGTTTGCTGCCGACATGCTGCCTCCTCCTTGTAACGGCTACGACGTGCGTACCCGTGATGATCAGCTACAGGACATTTCAACACGGAACTGACTATAGCCGTATGTGGTTGTTTAGAGTGCCGCGTTGCACAACCATTGTTTTGTAATATGGAATGACGTCTTGCTATGCGAAAATACTAGAGATTCGGTTCGGGTGTGTCAAGTGCTAAGGAATGTTCTTTATGATTGGCCGTGGCATTATTGAGACATGACGAGTCTCGAAGAAAGTCTGGCCAAATCCTGGGCGTGTTTACGGTGCGAACAACCGCAGTTAGTCAGGTATGTCCCTGTGCTGCATGGGAGTGAGCAAGCTTTGCGTCATGCCCTGCGCCAAGTCGGCGTGCCCGTCTTGGAAATGAACCAGGCGCCGGACGATATACAGGCGTTATGGTTGAACGAAGCGCGGTGCTTGTCGGAGGAGTTTTTAAGCCCGGTTGTTGTACTCGGGGCGCTTGCAGATAGCGAGCCATTTATTGAACAGCCGATAGGGCGAATGCAGGTGGATGCGGCCTGGTTGTCTGCACGGCAGGTTGCTTTGACTTCAGCAGTTGAGAACTCTTGCCTGCACCGGGAATTCCGGCGTGCGTCTGAAAAATCGGGTTGGATTCGGATTGGATGGCATGAAGAGGCCTCCCTGGCCGAAGGGAATGGTTTGCTACTCGCCTGGAGCAGTCCGTTGCCTTTAATGCGGATTCGGAACTTTTCGGCCCGGTGTCCATCGCAACTGAAAATTGAAGGCCCCGGTGCCAATCTCTTGGCAGAGGAGGTTCGCTGCCACGGGATTTGCGTAGCGCATTGGCAGATTGAAGTAAAATAGCGACCTATGGCTAATCAAACTACTGCTCAAATTCTTGATGGTGCGGCGTTGTCTAAACGTCTGCGTGCCGAATTCAAAGTGCGTGCCGATGAACTGGCGCTACAAGGTACTCGCCCCGGTCTGGCGGTGATCCTGGTCGGTGAGAATCCTGCATCGCAAGTCTATGTCCGCAACAAGATTAAAGCCTGCCATGAAGCGGGGATGGTTTCGTTCGATTTTCCGTTTCCGGCTGACGTATCCCCCAAACTTGTATTCGACAAGATCGCCGAGCTGAATCAAGACCCGGCTGTCCACGGAATTTTGGTGCAATTGCCGTTGCCTGCTCAATTTGATGAGGCGGAAGTGCTGGCTGCGATTCGTCCGGAAAAAGATGTAGACGGGTTCCACGCCGCCAACGTTGGCGCCCTAATGCAGGGGGATCCGCGTTTTATTCCCTGCACCCCTTATGGTGTGATGAAGCTGCTGGCTGAGACTGGTGTTGATCTGAATGGCAAAGAAGCCGTGGTGATTGGCCGCTCGAATATCGTCGGTAAGCCAATGGCTATGCTCTTGCTGCATGCGGGTTGCACGGTGACCGTTTGTCATTCGCGTACCAAGGACCTGAATGCGCATACCCGGCGTGCGGACATTCTGGTGGCGGCTATCGGTAAACCGAAGTTTGTGACGGCTGACATGGTGAAGCCCGGCGCACTGGTGATTGACGTCGGTATCAACCGTCTACCGCCGGAAGCCGGAGGTGGCCTCTGTGGTGATGTTGATTTCGAGGCGGTTAAACCGATCGCTGGCGCGATTACGCCGGTGCCTGGCGGCGTTGGCCCCATGACGATTGCCATGCTGCTAGCGAATACGCTGACATCTGCGGAGCGTTTCGCCGAAGGAACCGTTCAATAATGAGTACTGAAAACAAGTCACCCCTGATTGGTATTGTGATGGGCTCCGATTCCGATTGGCCGACAATGCAGGCAGCGGCAGTGATGCTTAAAGAGTTTGGTGTCCCGTTTGAAGCGCGCGTTGTGTCGGCTCACCGTACACCGGATCTGTTGTTTGAATATGCCGAAATGGCTGGGCCACGTGGCCTGCAGGCCATTATCGCGGGTGCTGGTGGTGCCGCGCATTTGCCCGGCATGCTGGCGGCTAAGACGGCGGTGCCTGTGCTCGGTGTGCCAGTGCAGTCGAAAGCTCTGTCGGGCGTGGACTCGCTGCATTCCATCGTACAGATGCCTAAAGGCATTCCTGTCGCTACTTTTGCCATTGGTGAGGCGGGCGCAGCTAACGCAGCCCTGTTTGCCGTAGCGATGCTGGCGAATCAGGATGCCGGATTAAACCAACGGCTGCAGCAATTCCGCCAGCAGCAATCGGCCAAAGTGCTGGCCATGAAATTGCCGGAAGTCTAATGAAGAAATCGTTTATTCCGGCACCGGCGGTGCTGGGCATGCTCGGTGGCGGCCAACTCGGCCGCTATTTCGTTATGGCCGCCCATGAGCTGGGCTACCAGGTGTGGGTGCTGGATCCGGACCAGGATAGTCCGGCAGGGCTCATTGCGGATCGTCACCTGTGTGCCGAATATGACGATAGTGCGGCGCTGGCAGAACTCGCTGCGGGTTGTGCTGCCGTAACGACTGAATTTGAAAACGTTCCAGCGGAAACGCTGGCCGTTCTGGCTGAACAGGTGCCCGTACATCCGTCAGCGGCAGCAGTATCGGTTTGCCAGGACCGTATTGCCGAAAAGACATTTTTGAAAACCCATGGGCTTCCGCATGGGCCGTTTACCGAAATCAATTCGCTGGATGATCTGCGCAATGCGCCGAGCCATTTATTCCCCGGTATTCTGAAGGCAGCTCGTCTGGGCTATGACGGCAAAGGCCAAGCAGTTGTCGATGATCGTGCTGCTGCTGAACACGCCTGGCTTGCCTTAGGTTCTGTGCGGTGCATTCTCGAAGCTAAACTGCCACTGGATTACGAAATTTCTGTGGTACTGGCACGTGGTCAGGATGGACAGGTTCGTGCCTTCCCTTCGGCTGAAAACCGCCACCGTAATGGCATTCTGGATGTGAGCATTGTGCCAGCATGGGGCTCTGCCTGTTTGGCGGATACCGCGGGTGAAGTGGCTGAAAAACTGGCGGCCTGTCTGGGCTATGTGGGCACGCTGGGCGTGGAATTTTTCGTCACGCGCGGGCAGCTCGTGGTGAACGAAATGGCGCCGCGTCCGCATAACAGTGGGCACTATACGATTGATGCCTGTGCAACCAATCAGTTCCAGCAGCAGGTGCGCGCACTTTGCGGTTTACCCCTCGGAGACGGTCGTGCACATTCGACCGCCGTCATGGTCAACCTGCTGGGTGATTTGTGGTTTAACGGTGCAGAACAGCGCGAGCCGGATTGGTCGGCCTTGCTGGAAATACCCGGACTCTGTTTACATCTCTATGGGAAGCAATCACCTCGATCGGGTCGCAAGATGGGCCACTTTACGGTGGTGGGTGACGATGCAAAACAGGTCTACGAGCGTGCCATGAAAGCACGTCAGACTCTGGGGTTGCCCGATGCCTGAAATTGCATCGGGTCAATCATCGGCAGCGATTGACCGTGCAGTGGCCTTACTGAAGGCAGGTCAACTGATCGGATTGCCAACTGAAACGGTCTATGGCCTTGCGGCCGATGCCGATAACCCCGATGCCGTTGCGAAAGTTTTTGCCGCCAAGGGTCGCCCGGCTGATCATCCCTTGATCGTTCATATCGGTGCGGATGATTTGCTGTCGCACTATGCGAGAGATATTCCTGATGTGGCCTGGGCTTTGGCGGAAGCATTCTGGCCTGGCCCGCTAACCCTGATTCTAAAAAAAGCATCGGGCGTACCGGATGTGGTGACGGGTGGTCAGGATACGGTGGGTATCCGCGTGCCCGGTCATCCGGTGGCGCTGACTCTATTGCGCGCTTTCGCACAATCACGACAAAATGCCGGTCAACAGGGTGGTGGCTTGGCCGCCCCTTCTGCCAATCGGTTTGGCCGGATTAGTCCGACGGCTGCACGTGATGTTGCCGACGAACTGGGTGATGCCGTGCCATTGATACTGGACGGTGGGGATTGCCAGGTGGGTATCGAGTCAACTATTGTTGACTTGTCTCGGGGTGAGCCGGTGGTTTTGCGTCCCGGTGCTGTTACGGCCGAACAACTCAGTCTGGTGCTCGGTGAGCCAGTTTTGATCCATACCGTTGAGGCGAGTGATACGCCGCGTGTTTCTGGGTCGCTGGCATCACACTACGCGCCATTAACGCCGTTGCAGGTGCTGGAAGGTGCCGTTATCAGGCAGATATTGCAAGGCTCTGGCCGTTATGCCGCGATCGTACGTGATTGCCCGGAGATTGATACGTCAATCAAGCAAGATCCGAATGTCGTAGTGCTGAAAGATGAACCCGCTGCCTATGCACACGACTTTTATCGGGTGCTACGAGATCTGGATGCGGGTGGTTATACGAACATTCTGGTGCATGCTTTGCCTACCACGCCTCAATGGGCTGCAGTGCAGGATCGGCTCGGACGTGCGGCCCATCGCGATTTATCCGACAACGCTTGAGGAGTGGTTGAAGAGGCATTAAGCGCCAGCGAGTGTTTTGAGTGCGCTAACCTGATCCTGTAAGGGTTGCGGAATCCTTCCCGGGTTTTTTCGTAACGCAAGAATTAGCGCGACATTCTCGTCAAGGTCTGCTGTCTCTGGCCAGCCTGAAATGGGTGGTGTGCCGCCGTCTTCGGCAGGGAACAGCTGCATCGAAACACCATTCTGGAATCCTAAGAGCTCTGGTCGCCGTTTCGGATTCGCAAACGGTTCCCCCTCGGTGCCGCGCATCAATAATGCCCTTGCTTTTTCTGTCTGTAATAGCGTTGCCATCCGGATCAAATATTCAGGGTGGGTGACGTTGACGACACGAATACTATGCCCTGGGCAGGGGTCGAGCAGCTTGCACAATGTGTGCGCCGAATTACGTACGCCGAGTCGACTCCGCAGATTGAGTAAACGGTTCAGATCGGGATTGAGCAATTCGATATGGGTCAGCGCGATACGGTGATCAGCGATCTGTTGATTCATATCGGACAGGGATGTGGCTGAAGGTATGCCACAGGCGTGAAAGAGAGGGAACGGATTTTCCCGGTTGTCGAAGTCGTGTCGGCCGTGAACCAGAACGTGAAGGCCCGCATCACGAAGCATAAGTGCCAGTAGCGGTAGCAGATTCGGTTGGCGACGTACGCCATTGTAAGAGGGGAGAACAACCAGCGGCGTGTTCGTTGTCACAGTGCGTGTCGTTGACTGCATGGCAGCACAGAAGCCGACTAGCTCATCATCTGATTCGCCCTTAATGCGCAGGGATAGCAGAATAGCACCCAACTCAAGGTCAGGCACCTCACCAGAGAGCATAGCCTTGAAAAGCAATTGCGCATCTTCCGTCGACAAATCGCGCGCACCTTTGGCGCCTCGGCCGATTTCCTTAATAAGGTCGGATAGTGCCATCATTGACAATCAGCGGTGGCTTTAAGGGATAAGCCAGAAAGCGGCAATGGCTACCAGTGTTGGTCCGAGTGCCGCCAAAAAGAGGCCGGGTGCCCCAATCGACTTTTCTGCAAAGCAGTCTTTGAGAAGCGCATAACCTGCCGGGTTAGGGGCGTTGGCAATCACGGTCAGGCCGCCTCCCGTCACCGCACCGGTAACCAATGCATATTTGAATGCGGCATCTGTGCCTTCAACGAGGCTGCCCAGATAGGTAATCGCCGCGTTGTCCGTAATAGCCGTGAGCCCGGTCGCAATGAAGAAGAGCAGCGTTGGTGATAATCCGGCCAGGAGATCCTGCAGCCACCAGGCCTGTAGGCCGCCCAGAACGACGAGGCCACCGAGGAAGAATGCGACCAGTAACGCTTCGCGCAATAGCAGGCGTGATTGGTAATGGGGATAAGCAGCGGTATAGCCCAGAAAAAACAGGAACAACCCCATGAATACGACAGGATGGTGATGAAAAATAACGGCGGTTGCCAGAAATGCCGTGTGTATCAGCGTGACACTCAAGGGAATGCGTTGATGGTCTTCCGATGATGTCTTCAACGTGATGTGCGATGCCAGATCAGAAAGGAACTTGCGGCCGATCAGCGTAAGTACGGTCGCGTTGATCAGCACAGCCAGTAGTGCACGCCAACCAATTTCAGTGACCATAAAACTGATGTCCCAGCCCCATTTGCTGGCAACCATCAGGACGGGCGGTGCGGCAAAAGGTGTGAGCGTGCCACCAATAGAGATGTTAACGAATAGCACGCCGATGACAGCGTATTTGAAGCGTTCAGGCAGGCTGTGTTGCATGAATTGATCACGCATCAGCAGGGCAGCCAGTGTCATCGCTGCCGGCTCTGTAATGAACGACCCCATGAGCGGGATAAACGACATGGTGACAATAAAGCGCGCGGTGACCGGATTGATTGGCAGCAAACGTGCGATGGCGTTGTTGATGCTCCGAGCAGCTTCCACCAAGGGGCGGCTCGCGGCCATGACCATCAGTACAAAGACGAGTAGGGGTTCTGCATAGTTACGTGTATCTAGATACTCAATCGCCGTGTCGGGCGTTTTGATAAACGCCATGACCAGGATCAGGATTGCGGCCCAAACACCGAAGACGACCTCGACTTCACCCAGCAGATGAAACAGTCCGGCATGACGAGGATGGGTGTGCGCTAGATGCTGGAACTGACTTGCGGTAAATGTATGAATCAGTGCAAGTCCGAAAATCAGTGTGGCAATCAGTTCAATCGTAGATGGTGCAATCATGGTTGGGCCGTTTTGTGGTTACGGTTGTGCGGTTTAATTTCTGGTGGGAGAGATCGAGAATTTTTCCAGACCGGAAAGCGCCTGTAAGGCCTGGGAGAGGCCGTGAATGTCAGCGTGGTTCTTGGGGCCTGTCGTCGCGGTAAACGCATAATACTGATGGCTGCGGGTCAGGCTGATACTGAATGTATCACCGCGTAGGTGAAAACCAAACTCAGCGGTCAGTGCCCGCATTCTGGCGCTGTCTGGTTGGACATCCGCCGAAAAACAAAGTTCGAAAAAGAAGCGTTTCTGCTTGGGAAGCCAGCGCTCAATCTGGAGAATGATGCTCATACTGAAAGCACAGAGCAAAGACAGCGTGATTGCAGCCAGATACAGGCCCAGACCAACCAGGATACCGATGGCGGCAGCGACCCAGATGGAAGCCGCAGTGGATAGGCCTGAAACAGAACGGCCTTCACGGATAATGACACCGGCACCGAGAAAGCCGATGCCCGTGACAATGCCTTGCATGGCGCGAGAGGGCCCGTCGGTGGTGACCGTGGCGAGCTGTTGCCCGCCAAACCAGAGGTCCGGATAGCCGAAGGTTGCCACAATACCGGTTGAGGCCATGCATACCAACGAGAAGGTTCGCATGCCGGCGGCGCGTCCATGGTAAGAGCGTTCATAGCCGACCAGCATACCCAGCAACATGGATCCGATGAGGTGCAGCAATAGAGTGATATTGCCTGCCAGCGAGGCTGGAGACCAGAAGCTCAATAATGTTGCGTTATCAGGAAAGTGGGTCATGTACTGACGTCGTTATATAAAACCATGATGGAAAGCAAATGAAAGAAGCTGGGTTGCAGTGCAGTATAATATGCAACGCATTGATTATACGGTGTGAAATTACCGCGCCGACAGAATCAACTTAATAAGTCGGCAGTCACAATGGTGCCACTAGGGCATGCAAAGTTGTGACCTCGTTTGGGTATAGGGAGAGGGTCTTGGATTTAACGGCATTGGATTTGTCGCGGATTCAGTTCGCGTTTGTGGTGACATTCCACATTATTTTTCCATCGTTCACGATTGGTCTGGCCGCCTGGCTGGCGGTGCTCGAGTGGCGCCATCAGGCAACGGGTAACCCCGTATACCGCACGCTATTCGATTTCTGGGTCAAAATCTTTGCCGTCTCGTTCGGGATGGGGGTCGTCTCCGGGATTGTCATGGCCTTTCAGTTCGGGACGAACTGGAGCGTTCTCAGCGAGAAAACCGGCCCCATTCAGGGCCCACTGTTGGGCTATGAGTCTTTCACGGCCTTCATTCTGGAAGCCACCTTCCTCGGTGTGGTGCTGTTTGGTCGGAACAAGGTATCGCCGCGCGCGTTTCTGACGGCCTGTTGCCTGGTGGCACTGGGTACGACGCTGTCATCGTTCTGGATTCTGGCCAACAACAGCTGGATGCAGGTGCCGGTTGGGCATGCCATTGATGCTGCCGGTCGTATTGTGCCAACCGACTGGCGGGAAATCATTGGCGGTCATGTTTTCATTACGCGTTGGTTGCATATGCTGCTGGCCGCCTATCTGACGACCGCCACCGTTGTTGCTGCAACAGGTGCCTGGTACACCCTCAAAGGTGTGCATAAGACAACGGCTAAAGCCATGCTGATCTGGGGTATGGGCTTGATGGCAGTGTTTACGCCGATCCAGATGGGCTTTGGCCACCTGGCCGGTGAAATCATCCGTGATTATCAACCGGGTAAATTTGCGGCGGTTGAAGGCCGTTGGGAGAGTGGCACACGCGCACCCCTGATTGTTGCTGCCTGGCCAGATAACAAGGCTGAAAAAAACAGCTTTGAAATCAGTATTCCTGTGATCGGTAGCGTGGTCGATTCCGGTAACCCGGATTCATATCAGCGTGGGATCAAAGACATCCCTGCAGATGAGCGTGCACCGTTCCTGGTGCCATTCTATGGATTCCGCATTATGGTGGGTCTATCGCTGCTGATGTTGTTCATCGGCTGGTACGGCAGCTGGCACAATTACCGCAATAGTATTGAGAAGTCGCGCTGGTTCCTGAATGTCGCTGCTATTTCCTTCCCAATTGGCTGGGTCTGTGTGATGGCCGGCTGGTACACCGCCGAAGTAGGGCGTCAGCCGTGGGTCGTAACAGGTCTGCTGCGTACCTCCGATGCGGTTACGCCATCACTGACGTTTAATCATGCTTTAACCAGTCTTGTTTTGTATGTGACGGTGTACCTGATCGTTTATAGCTTTGGTTTCCGCTACATCTGGAATCTTTTCAAGAAGGGCCCGTCGAATGACGGTCCGAACATGTCGGAGGCAGTATGAGTCTGGAATCCATGAGCCCCTGGCTGCCGTATTTCTGGGCGGGTCTGATCGCTTTTTCGATCCTCGTTTACATCATTGTCGATGGTTATGATCTTGGCGCGGCCATATTGTTTGCAACGGCAAAAAACAATGATGAGCGAAATGCCGTCATCGGCGCGATTGCGCCCTTCTGGGATGGCAACGAAACCTGGCTGATTATTGTCGGGGCCTGTCTGTTTGGTGCTTTTCCAGCCATTTACGCCATTTTCCTGTCGGCATTCTATCTGCCGGTGGTGCTACTGCTCATTGGGCTAATTTTTCGCGGTGTCGCCTTCGAGTACCGTGAACAGGCCCTGAAGGCACGTGGTCTCTGGGAGTGGGGCTTCGTCGTTGGTTCGACCGTGGTCACCATTGTTCAGGGCGCTGCCATTGGAACCATGATCCTAGGCCTGCCGATTGAGGGTACCACCTACGTTGGCAACGGCTGGGATTGGCTGGCACCATTCCCTGTCTTGTGTGGTGTTGGCCTGGTGCTTGGCTACAGTATGCTCGGTGCCGGTTGGCTCATTCTTAAGACGGAAGGTGCTGTGGCTCAGCGTGCTCGTGCACAATTGCGTGGCCTGTCGATTGCTTTCAGCGTCTTTATTCTGGTGGCCTTCCTGGTGACACAGGGTATTGATCTGCAAGTCCGTCATGCGTGGGAGCAGGCCCCGATCTGGCACTTTGTGGTGCCAGCCCTGGGTTTTATCGGTCTGCTGGGTGCCTTTAAAACCAGCCGTCATGATTGCCCGCACGAGCGTGCACCATTTGCCTGGGCCATGCTGATGTTTGTGTCGGCCTTCGGTTCCCTCGCGCTCTCTTTCTGGCCCTACATGATGCCGTACTCACTGACTATTGAGCAGGCTGCCGCACCGGCGGTGTCGCTGCAATTCATGTTCTGGGGTGCGATCGTGATGTTTCCGCTGGTCGTTTTCTACTTCCTGCGTGTCTATCACATGTTCTCGGGTAAAACGGATCCGGTGGGTTACGGAACAAGCGACTAAATAAATTCTCGTAACGAAAAAGGCCACCCGATGGGGTGGCCTTTGCTTTTCTGAAGTGCAAATCCGAAATCGATCAGGCTTTCTTCACAAAACAGGCCTTGAGCATGATATTGCCAAAATCAGATTTGCAATCCAGCTCGTGATCACCCTCAACGATTCGGATACTCTTGATCTTGGTGCCGACCTTCATCGTGCTCGATGAGCCCTTCAGTTTGAGATCTTTGATCAGGACAACGCTGTCGCCATCGTTGAGCACATTACCGTTGGCATCCTTGACAATACGCGGACCATCCTCTTCAACGGATTCTGCCATCATCGGCCATTCAAAACCGCAGTCAGCGCAGACGTAGTTGTCGCCATCCGGGTAGGTGTTCTCAAGGGTGCATTGGGGGCAAGCGGGAATGGCGGACATGATCGTGACTCTCGGTAGATGATAAACCGCTATTGTACCGCCTGCTTAAAACGATAGCCGTCCATGGCGATGACGAGATCATCGACGCCAGCGTAGAAACGCTCGGATTTCGGATGACTACCCGCCGCGCCCAAGGCGACAAAAAATGGCATGAAGTGATCCTCGGTTGGGTGGGCCTGGGCGGCATCATCGGCAGTTTTGCGATAGTCGATCAGTTCGGGCAGGTTGCCGCTCTGTAACTGATCGTTTACCCAGTCCGCGAAGCGGGTGACATAGTCAGGTATCGGAAGAGCATTGTGTCCGCAGATCATGTAGTCGCGCAGGTTATGCGTGATGCTGCCGGTACCGATGATGAGGAAACCCTGTGTTGAGAGTGGCTGGAGTGTCTGACCCAAGGCATAGTGATATGCAGCACCCGCATGTGCTTTGATTGACAGGGGAATGATCGGAATGTCGGCGGCAGGGTACATCATGCGCAGCGGCACCCAGGCACCATGGTCAAGCCCACGCTGTGAATCAATCCGCGGCGCGTAGCCAGCGTCTTGCAGGCATTCGGCCACTTGCCGGGCAAGTCCGGCATGACTGTGGGCTGGGTACTTGAGGGTATACAGCTCACCGGGAAAGCCGCCGAAGTCATAGAGGGTGTCTAGGTCGCTTGCGCTGCCCACGGTCGGCTCGGACGTTTCCCAGTGTGGACTGACAACGATGATGGCGTTAGGGCGCTCAACTTGTTGTGCAAGATCCACCAGCGCCGCGCCAGCCGCTCCTGGACGAAGGGCGAAGGTCGGTGCGCCATGGGGAACAAATAGCGTGGGCAGCAGCACGGGATTATCCCTTGAATTGGCGTGTGATTTGGGCGATGCGTTCACCATAAAGGCGGGCGGTTTCCAGATCACCTTGAACCACTTCGTCAATCGAGGCATCAGAGGGTGTCTGCATCATGGCACCGGCAAAGGAGCCCACAAAATTGATGTCATCGCGTTTTGCCGTTTTGCTATTGGACGGCATCAGACCGGTACCAACCCAGATGCCGCTATGTTGCATGGCCAGGGTAATGAAGTAGTGAATCGTCGAGTGCTTGTCACCGTTCATGGTGGCTGAATTGGTGAAACCGCCAAAAACCTTGTCTTTCCATTTTTGAGTAAACCAGGCTTTAGAGCTGGCATCGGCAAATTTCTTGAACTGCCAAGTCACGCTACCCATGTATGTTGGCGAGCCGAGAATGATGGCATCAGCGTCATCCAGCGACGCCCATTGCGCTTCTGACAGATTGCCTTCGGTATCAATGGCAACGAGTTCAGCACCGGCGCCCTTGGCAACGGCTTCGGCTTGTTTGAGGGTATGGCCGTAGCCACTATGGTAGACAACAACGATTTTGTTCATGGTGTGCTCGGTTGGGTTTGGGTTTTATTGCTGGGGTAAATCGAAGACAAGAACCTCGGCTTGCGTGCCATGGTTCAAAGTTACGGCGGCTTCATTGCGCAGCATGAGGGCATCGCCTGCGGTGAGTTGTTCGCCATTGACGGTAATGCTGCCACGTGCCACGTGCACATAGGCCATGCGCTCAGTGGCTAAAGGATGTGTGGCATGTTCCGTACCATCGAACAGGCCGGCATAGAGACGTGTATTTGAGTGGATGGTCACGGCACCTTCGGCACCATCGGGTGCGGCGATTAGACGTAGTTTGCCGCGCTTTTCAGCCGGGTCAAAAGCGGTTTGCTCGTATGCCGGTTTCAGGTCTTTCTGGTCTGGCATGATCCAGATCTGCAACAGGTGGCATGTCTTATTCGGATGACGATTGAATTCACTATGATAAACACCGGTGCCTGCCGACATCCGCTGGACATCGTTAGGACGAATGACTTCCTGATGCCCCATACTGTCTTGGTGGGTGAGTTCGCCTTCCAGGATATAGGTGACGATCTCCATATCCTTGTGCGGGTGCATGCCGAAACCGGTGCCGGCGGCGACCCAGTCTTCGTTAATCACGCGTAGCGGCCCGAAGTGCATGTGATTTCGGTCGAAGTAATCGGCGAAGGAAAAACTGTGGAACGAGCGCAGCCAGCCGTGCTCGGCGTAGCCTCGTTCATTGGCGGGTCGTTTGATCTGCATGACAGACTCCTTTGAGATGGCGCTCACTCTAAAAGCTTCGAACCCCGTGTATGGCGCCCCCGGATTGATGGCATCATTCAAATTATTTGAATTAACGAGGGTGTCATGCATCGTTTCCCCCTAACACCGGAGCTTTTGCAGATGGTGAGCCTGATTGCCAGAACCGGGAGTTTTGCTGCGGCGGCACGGGCGCTCGGCAAGGTGCCGTCTGCTGTGACCTACAGTATTCGTCAGCTTGAAGAGCAACTGGATGTGTTGCTTTTTGATCGTCGATCCCGTCAGGCACGTCTTACGGCAGCGGGTACGGAACTCGTCCATGAAGGCGAGCGCTTGCTGGCCGAACTGGATACCGTGGCGCAACGCATCCGTCGCGTAGCGACCGGGTGGGAAGCCGTGTTGAATATTGCCGTCGATAGCATCATCACGGAAGCCACTATTCTTGATCTGATCGCTGAGTTTCTCGCACAAAGGCCGCCGACACGTATCAAGTTACAGCGTGAGACACTCTCTGGGACTTGGGAAGCTCTGGTCAGTGGGCGGGCGGACCTCGCAATTGGTGTTGCGGACCAATCGGCACCGCCGGCTGGCATTCAGAGTGCCCCACTGGGA
>JALRGK010000014.1 GCA_023253415.1 Rhodocyclaceae bacterium | reverse complement strand
GCCGCCATGGAACAACGCAAGAAAGAGGGCTACTTCTAATGACCGCCCAACACCTAACTGAAGACCACGGCCTGCTGCGCTTTCTGACCTGCGGTAGCGTCGACGATGGCAAGAGCACATTGATCGGTCGTCTGCTGTTCGATACCAAAGCGATTCTGGTTGACACGCTGACCAATCTGGAACGTACCTCGCAACGTCGCGGACTCTCCAGCGTGGATCTATCGCTGCTTACCGACGGCCTGCAAGCGGAACGTGAACAGGGCATTACCATTGACGTTGCCTACCGCTACTTCTCGACCGGCACCCGTAAGTACATCATCGCCGATGCACCGGGTCACGAGCAGTACACGCGCAACATGGTGACTGCCGCGTCGACGGCCGACCTGGCCATTATTCTGGTCGATGCCCGTCGTGGCATCCTGACCCAGACGCGCCGTCATGCCAAGGTCTGCCAGCTGATGGGCATTCCACAGGTGGTGGTTGCCATCAACAAGATGGATCTGGTGAATTACGATCCACAGGTCTTTGCCAAGTTACAGGAAGAGTTTGCCGAAGTCGCAGTCACCATTGGCCTGGAATCGGTACGCTATGTGCCTATGTCGGCCCTGGAAGGCGACATGATCGTGGATCGTGGCGACTCGATGAATTGGTACGAAGGTCCAACGTTGCTCGAGATTCTGGAAAGCGCCGGTACCAGCCACAGCGAAACGCCGACGCACCACGAACTGTTCCGCATGCCGGTTCAGCTGGTGTGCCGCCCACAGGATTCGGCCAATCCGGATCTGCATGACTACCGGGGTTTCATGGGCCGCATCAGCTCGGGCGTTGTGCGCCCGGGGGACGAAGTCGTTGCCCTACCCTCAGGCCAACGTAGCACCGTCACGCACGTGGAAATCGGTGGCGAGGATATTGCAGCCGGTGTCGCCGAGCAATCCGTCACGATCCGTCTCGCCGATGAAATCGACATCTCTCGTGGCGATATGCTGGCGCATCCGGATACTGCCCCGCAGGTCGTGAAAGAAGCGCAAGCCATGGTTTGCTGGCTGTCGGAAAACCCGCTCGATCGAGCCCGCACCTACGCCCTGCGTCAGACGACACGCACCGTCAAAGCCAAGATTGCCGACATCCCCTTCCGTCTGGATATCAATACCCTGGCTGAAGATGCTGCCCCGGCACAACTGCAGATGAATGATATCGCCCGCATCAATCTGCGTCTGGCACAACCGATCTGCTGTGACGCCTATGCACAGAATCGTGGCACTGGCGCCTTCATTCTGATTGACGAAGCGACTAACAATACCGTCGGCGCCGGCATGCTCCTGTAACATCGGGGGATGTCTGCGCTACTGATCCCGGTTATTGTTTTTATCGAGGGTTTCTGTTCCCTCGGGGCCGAGATCGTTGCGCTGCGCCGCCTGGTACCGCATGTCGGCAGTTCGATCGTGGTCACCGCGCCAACGATCGGCTTCTTTCTGCTGGCGCTGGCGCTCGGCTATGCGGCCGGCGCACGCATTAGCGACCGCTATCTGCCGGTTGTTGCACGCAACTTCCTGATATCCGCATTGCTGCTGGGCGCGGGTTTTTCAACGCCCTTTGTCACCGGGCTCTTCGAGCATATCGACCCGGTCTGGCTGGCCTATGTGTTGCTGGTTGGCGGTGTGCTGTGCCCCACGCGTGAGTTGGCCGACCAAGTGACGCAAGAGCTGCGCCGCTTGGCACGCGCGGTGGGCAACATCAAAGTGGTCACCCTTTGCGGTGGCGTGGCATTACGCGGGCAAGTTCAAAGCCTGGAGCATGGTGCGCATGTGGTGGTGGGCACGCCTGGGCGCATCATGGATCACCTGGATCGTGGCTCACTCAGCTTGCAAGGTTTGAAGACCTT
>JALRGK010000255.1 GCA_023253415.1 Rhodocyclaceae bacterium | reverse complement strand
CACATCCGGGTCTTCACGCAAGGCGGCCTTCAAGGCATCGGCAAAGCTAGGCGTATCGCGCCCAACTTCGCGCTGCGTGATGAGTGACCGTTGTGGTTCATACACAAACTCCACTGGGTCTTCGATGGTCAGCACATGCTTAGGCGCATGGGCGTTAATGTGTTCCGTCATGGCCGCTAGCGTGGTGCTTTTACCCGAGCCGGTGGCTCCAACGACCAGCACCAGTCCCTGAGCCAGTTCGGCCAGACTTCGCAGAATGGGTGGTGCATCTATACTGGCTAACGTGGGCACCACGTCTGGAATCGGTCGCAGCGCTAACGCCACCCCCCGCTGCTGACGGTAGGCATTGGCACGGTAGCGCCCCAGCCCATCAGCAGAAGAAGCAAAGGCAAAATCACAGGCAACGCCCTCGGCAAAGGTTCGCCGCTGGGATTCCGGCAAGACGCTGTCGATCATGCCTCGCACCTGGGCATTGCCCAATAGCGTTGTCTCGATGCTTTGCAACGCTCCGGCAACACGAAGCATCGGCGGCATACCCGCAGACAGATGAATATCGGACGCACCAAGATCACGGGCCTGGATCAATAGCGGTTCAAGCATGCGAGTGATTCCCTGACATTGTTATACTCGCTAGCCTAACAGCTTGCAGACTAACCTGAACAAGATTTTCTATGCCAACTGCAGAATATACCGATGCCACTCCTAATGACGTCGCCAAGCGACTCATCGCCGTGCGCCAGCGGATTGAAGATGCCGTGGGCAAAGCAGCAAGGAAACCCGGTTGCGTTCGATTGCTCGCCGTATCGAAAACCTTTCCGTTAAGCGCTATCGCAGTGGTTGCCACCACAGGCCAACGTGCCTTCGGTGAAAACTACGCTCAGGAAGGCGTCGACAAGGCATCGCAACGTCCGGACCTGGAGTGGCATTTCATTGGCCCGATCCAGAGCAATAAAACTCGCGGCATTGCCGAACACTTTGCCTGGGTGCACACCATTGACCGGCTGAAGATTGCCGAACGACTCTCTGCTCAACGACCGCTTGGATTGCCCCCGATACAGGTATGTCTGCAAGTCAATATTTCTGACGAACCCAGCAAGAGTGGTTGCCGCCCTGACGATGCACTGGCGCTGTGCCAAGCCATCGCCGCGCAACCCAACCTCAAGCTACGTGGCCTCATGGCAATCCCCGAAGCCACGAATGACCAGGCAACCCAATGCCGTCACTTCGCGGCACTACGTCATCTCATGGCCGAAATCAATGCCGCTGATAGTTCACTACAGCTCGACACCCTCTCCATGGGCATGAGCGATGATCTCGAATCCGCTATTGCCGAAGGCGCTACGGTGGTGCGCGTTGGCTCAGCCATCTTCGGCAAGCGCACCACCCCTGATTCACACGGAGTTTCTCAATGAAAATCACTTTTCTCGGCGGCGGCAATATGGCCATCGCCCTCGTCGGCGGTTTGATCCAACGTGGCTTTGCACCGCACGATTTATCGGTCATCGAAATCCTGCCAGAGGCACGCGAACGACTTAGCGCCCAGTTCGCCATCAATGTGTTTGCAGAAGCCTCAGCCGAAGCGCTGACCTGTGATGTCCTGGTGCTGGCTGTCAAACCACAGCAGATGCGTGCAGCGCTGACCAGCCTGCCCACCGGTGACAAAAAACCGCTGATTGTCAGCATTGCCGCTGGGCTTCTGGTCGACGATCTCGCCCGCTGGATGGGCGGTTACCGTCGTATCGTCCGCGCCATGCCGAATACACCGGCGCTGATTGGCGCCGGGATGACGGGCCTTTATGCCGATCCTTCCGTGAGTAACGAAGACAAAAACCGGGCTGAAGCCATTCTCGGTGCCGTGGGTGAGACCGTCTGGGTTGATAGCGAAGCCCTGATCGATAGCGTGACGGCCATTTCG
>JALRGK010000253.1 GCA_023253415.1 Rhodocyclaceae bacterium | reverse complement strand
CACATCCGGGTCTTCACGCAAGGCGGCCTTCAAGGCATCGGCAAAGCTAGGCGTATCGCGCCCAACTTCGCGCTGCGTGATGAGTGACCGTTGTGGTTCATACACAAACTCCACTGGGTCTTCGATGGTCAGCACATGCTTGGCCACCGTGCTGTTGATGTGCTCGGTCATGGCGGCCAGCGTGGTGCTTTTGCCCGATCCGGTTGCCCCAACGACCAGCACCAGTCCCTGCCCAAGCTCAGCGAGCGAGCGCAACAACGGTGGCGCCTGAATAGATTCCAGTGTTGGCACAACGGTAGGTATCGGCCGCAAGGCCAGCGCCACGCCCCGTTGCTGGCGGTAGGCATTCGCTCGGTAGCGGCCCAGCGCCGGGTCACCGGCAGCGAAGGCAAAGTCACAGGCCGCGCCTTCGGCAAACACACGGCGCAGTGTTTCTGGCAGCACGCTGTCGATCATGCCGCGTACCTGAGCATTGCCCAGCGGGGTCACGTCGATAGTTCTCAACGCCCCAGCAACCCGTAACATCGGTGGCATACCGGCAGAAAGATGAATATCGGATGCACAGAGATCATTCGCCTGGAGAAGTATGGATTCGAGCATGCTGGTCATTTCCCGATACAGATAAAGAAGAGGGGCATTGCTATACTTCGCTAGCCTAACAGCTTGTGACCCCTTATCAACACGCCTTGCCCATGTCTGCTGCCGAAATTTCTACGCTTACCCATTCAGATGCTGCCCAGCGTCTGAATCAGCTATGGCAACGAATTCATGCCGCAGAAGCTACAGCCGGTAGAGCAGCTGGTAGCGTTCAGCTGCTGGCGGTTTCCAAAACCTTCCCCATTGAAGTAGTGGATGCCATAGCCTCCTGTGGTCAAAAAGCCTTTGGCGAAAACTATGCCCAGGAAGGCGTCGAGAAGGCCGCTCAACGCCCAGACCTGGAATGGCATTTCATTGGCCCAATCCAGAGCAACAAAACCCGGGGCATTGCCGAGCACTTTACCTGGGTACATACCATTGACCGCCTGAAGATTGCCGAACGGCTCTCTGCCCAACGCCCGACTGAACTGCCGCCGATGCAGGTGTGCGTTCAGGTCAACATTTCTGACGAAGCCAGCAAGAGCGGTTGCGCCCCTGACACCGCGCTAGCACTCTGCCAGGCCATCGCCGCACAACCCAACCTCAAGTTACGCGGCCTGATGGCCATTCCCGAAGCCACAGATGACCGAACAACCCAACGCCGTTACTTCGCGGCGCTACGCCAGCTCATGGCCGAGATCAACGCGGCCAACCCGTCACTCAAACTCGACACTCTTTCCATGGGCATGAGCGGTGATCTGGAAGCCGCTGTTGCCGAAGGTGCCACCATCGTCCGCGTCGGCTCGGCGATCTTCGGCCAACGGTCTTACGCGACGAACACGAACAACCCCGCATCTACGGAGCACTAAATGAAAATCACTTTTCTCGGCGGCGGCAATATGGCCATCGCCCTTGTCGGCGGTCTGATTCAACGCGGTTTTGCGCCACATGAACTGTCTGTGATCGAGATTCTGCCGGAAGCCCGTGCTCGATTGAGCGAGCAATTTGCCATCAACGTCTACGATGGCGCAACGCCCGAAGCCCTGCAATGTGACGTTCTTGTGCTGGCCGTCAAACCCCAGCAGATGCGCGCCGCACTGGCCAGCCTACCTGCTGGCGATGCAAAACCACTGATCGTGAGTATTGCTGCCGGCCTCCTGGTGGATGATCTGGCGCGCTGGATGAGCGGCTACCGCCGTATCGTCCGCGCCATGCCGAATACACCGGCGCTGATCGGCGCCGGGATGACGGGCCTTTATGCCGATCCTTCCGTGAGTAACGAAGACAAAAACCGGGCTGAAGCCATTCTCGGTGCCGTGGGTGAGACCGTCTGGGTTGATAGCGAAGCCCTGATCGATAGCGTGACGGCCATTTCG
>JALRGK010000120.1 GCA_023253415.1 Rhodocyclaceae bacterium | reverse complement strand
CACGATGATCGAAGCGAACATCGCCACCACGCCCGCCAGCTTCGCCGACATCAGCCAGGAGATCGGCCAATAGATCCAGGCGTCCTCCGTAAAGGCGCGCAGGATGCCGTAGAAGGGCAGGAAGTACCACTCGGGCACGATGTGCGCCATGCGCTCACGACGCACTTTGGCGAGCGTGACTTCAACGCCACACTTTTCACAGATGACGCCACGATGCTTGAGGCGCTTGTACTTACCGCACAAGCACTCATAGTCCTTAACCGGGCCAAAGATCTTGGCGCAGAACAGGCCGTCACGCTCGGGCTTGAACGTACGGTAGTTAATGGTTTCAGGTTTCTTGACCTCGCCATAGGACCACGAGCGAATCTTCTCGGGCGATGCCAGCCCGATGGTGATCGCATCGAATTCTTCTTCCGGTCCTACCTGCTTGAACAGATCCAGTAACGCTTTCATGCTTTTCTCCCAGACGGAGTAAATCCAGATTCTTTAGACAGGCTGCCAGTTAGCCAACAGCCTGTCGCCGGTGTTGCGATAATGCGTCGCGGTTGCCCGCGATCAGTGACGCTCGAGGTCGATGTCGATACCCAACGACCGGATTTCCTTGACGAGCACGTTGAACGATTCCGGCATAGCCGCTTCGATCTTGTGATCACCCTTGACGATGTTTTCGTACATCTTGGTACGACCGGAAACGTCATCGGACTTCACCGTGAGCATTTCCTGCAGTACGTGCGATGCACCGTAAGCTTCCAGCGCCCAGACTTCCATTTCACCGAAGCGCTGACCACCGAACTGCGCCTTACCACCCAGCGGCTGCTGGGTCACAAGCGAGTACGGACCGGTCGAACGGGCATGCATCTTGTCGTCCACCAGGTGGTGCAGCTTCAGGATGTGCATGTAGCCAACGGTGACGGGACGCTCGAAGGTTTCGCCGGTACGGCCATCCACCAGCTCGATCTGCGTGCGGGTTGATGTCAGCTTCAGGTCACGCGCAACCTGATCCGGGTAAGCCAGATCCAGCATGGCGTTCAGTTCGGCTTCTGCCGCACCATCGAACACCGGGGTGGCGAACGGCACACCGCGACGCAGGTTCTGCGCCAGCTGCATGACTTCGTCATCCGACAGCGATGCCAGTTCAGCGGCACGGCCACTCTGGTTGTAGATCTTGTCGAGGAACTGGCGCACTTCCTGGATATTGCGTTCGGCGCGCAGCATTTCGTCAATGCGGCGACCCAGACCCATAGCAGCCCAACCCAGATGCGTTTCCAGAACCTGACCGACGTTCATACGTGATGGCACGCCCAGGGGGTTCAGCACGATATCGACCGGACGACCATCCGCCATGTGTGGCATATCTTCCACCGGCACAATGCGCGAAACCACGCCCTTGTTACCGTGACGACCCGCCATCTTGTCACCCGGTTGCAGACGACGCTTGACGGCCAGATAGACCTTGACCATCGTCTGCACGCCCGGCGGCAGCTCATCCCCCTGCGTCAGCTTCTTGCGCTTCTCTTCGAAGGCAGCATCGAAGCCCTTGCGAGTCTGTTCGATCCCTTCACGCAGCGCTTCCAGCTGGGTGGCGACATCGTCATCGGCCACTCGGATGTCGAACCACTGATGCGGATCAACGGTATCCAGATAGGCACGGTCAATGGTGCTACCCTTGGCCAGCTTCTTCGGACCCCCATTGGCCACTTTGCCGGTGATCAGACGTGCCACACGTTCGAAGGCATCACGCTCAACGATACGCAGCTGGTCGGCCAGATCCAGTTTGTAATGACGCAGCTGATCATCAATGATCGATTGCGCGCGCTTGTCGCGCTCGATACCTTCACGGGTAAATACCTGGACGTCAATGACGGTACCGGCAATGCCCGATGACACGCGCAGACTGGTGTCTTTAACATCCGAGGCCTTTTCACCGAAGATGGCACGCAGCAGTTTTTCTTCTGGCGTCAGCTGGGTTTCGCCCTTCGGCGTGACCTTGCCAACCAGCACATCACCGGCTTCAACTTCAGCACCGATGTAGACGATACCCGATTCATCCAGGCGGGACAGTTGCGATTCACCCAGCGACGGAATATCGCGGCTGATTTCTTCCGGTCCGAGCTTGGTGTCACGAGCAACCACTGTCAGCTCTTCGATGTGCACCGAGGTAAAACGGTCTTCAGCAACCACGCGCTCCGAAATGAGGATCGAGTCTTCGTAGTTGTAGCCGTTCCAGGGCATGAAGGCGATGAGCATGTTCTGGCCCAGCGCGAGTTCACCCAGGTCAGTCGAGGCACCATCGGCCACCACGTCACCTTTGGCCAGCTTGTCGCCGACACGAACGATCGGACGCTGGTTGATGTTGGTGTTCTGGTTGGAACGGGTGTACTTGACGAGGTTATAGATGTCCACACCGACTTCGCCAGCCAGTGCTTCATTGTCATTGACGCGGATCACGATGCGGCCGGCGTCGACGTAATCGACCACGCCGCCACGACGGGCAACAATGGCGGTACCCGAGTCAACGGCCACGGTGCGTTCGATACCGGTGCCGACCACCGGTTTTTCCGGGCTCAGACACGGCACTGCCTGACGTTGCATGTTGGCGCCCATCAGCGCACGGTTGGCGTCATCGTGCTCAAGGAACGGCACCAGCGAGGCAGCGACCGAGACGATCTGCGACGGTGCCACGTCCATGTACTGAACTTGGGCCGCCGGCTCCAGCAGGGCTTCGCCCTTGTGACGGCAAGTCACCAATTCGTCCGTCAGCTTACCCTTGGCATCCATGCCGGCATTCGCCTGGGCAATCACGTACTGACCTTCTTCAATGGCCGACAGGTAGTTAATTTCCGAGGTCACGTGACCATCAACGACCTTACGGTACGGTGTTTCGATGAAACCGTATTCGTTCACGCGGGCGTACAGTGCCAGCGAGTTGATGAGACCAATGTTCGGACCTTCTGGCGTTTCGATCGGGCACACACGACCGTAATGCGTCGGGTGCACGTCACGGACTTCGAAGCCGGCACGTTCGCGGGTCAGACCACCCGGGCCAAGGGCCGACACACGGCGCTTGTGGGTGATTTCCGACAGCGGGTTCGTCTGGTCCATAAACTGCGACAGCTGGCTGGAACCGAAGAACTCCTTGATCGCGGCCGAGATCGGCTTGGCATTGATCAGGTCATGCGGCATCAGGTTGTCGGATTCAGCCTGGTTCAGGCGCTCCTTGACGGCACGCTCGACACGGGCCAGGCCGGCGCGGAACTGGTTTTCGGCTAGTTCGCCCACCGAGCGGACACGACGATTGCCCAGGTGATCGATATCGTCGATCTCACCCCGGCCGTTGCGCAGCTCGACCAAAATTTCGATCGCGTCAATCAGGTCTCGCGGCGAGAGGGTCAGCTGTTCGCGGATCTCTGTCTTGACGCCCATGCCGTTCAGCTTGGCAGCGACTTCCTGTGCTTCAGCTTCAGTCAGGTTTTCAGCAGCGGCGCGCGGGCCAAACTGCATTTCAGCCAACTGGTCGGCAACAAGCGATGCGCGAACACCATTACGTTCGGCCAAATAGGCAACGATCTCGTCGGTCTTCGACGGCAGCGAGGTCATCATGACCTTGCTTTCGGTGATATCAGCACGGCCCATACGGCGGTTGAACTTCATACGACCCACACCCGACAGATCGTAACGATCATCGGAGTAGAACAGGCCGTTGAACAGGATTTCGACGGCCTCTTCGGTCGGCGGCTCACCCGGGCGCATCATGCGATAGATGGCCACGCGCGCCGCTGTACGGTCGCGCGTTTCATCCGCACGCAGGGTATTGGCGATAAATGCACCGCGATCCAGATCGTTCACATATAGCGTCTGGATCGACTTAACACCCGTTTCCTGCAGCTTGGCCAGCAGGGTCGCATCGATCTCTTCGTTCGCCTTGGCAACAATCTCCCCGGTTTCCGGGCTGATGACATCCTTCGCCAGAATGCGCTCAACGAGGAATTCTTCCGGCACAACAATGCTCTTCAGACCGGCGGCGTCCAGCTCACGAATGTGGCGGGCAGTAATGCGCTTGTCTTTCGGCACGATCACCTTGCCAGACTTGTCGCAGATGTCGAAACGGGCGACTTCGCCACGCAGACGCTCTGGCACCAGGGCGAACTCGATGTTCTTGCCGAGTGTGAATTCGTCAAACTGGAAGAAGCGACCCAGAATCTCTTCATCCGTCATACCCAGCGCGCGGAGCAGCGTGGTGACCGGCATCTTGCGGCGACGGTCGACACGGAAGAAGAGCGTGTCTTTCGGGTCAAACTCGAAGTCGACCCACGAACCGCGATAAGGAATCACACGAGCCGAGAAGAGCAATTTGCCCGAGGAGTGGGTCTTACCGCGATCATGTTCGAAGAACACCCCCGGCGAACGATGCAGCTGGCTGACGATGACACGTTCTGTGCCGTTGATCACGAAGGAACCCGTGTCGGTCATGAGCGGAATCTCGCCCATGTAGACTTCCTGCTCCTTGACTTCTTTAACATCACCGGTATCACGGTCGAGGATGACCAAACGCACACGGGCGCGCAGCGCCGATGCGAAGGTCAGGCCACGTTGCTGACATTCGCGCACGTCGAACGCCGGTTCAGCCAGGTTGTAGCTGACAAACTCGAGGCGTGCATTGCCGGAATGCGACGTGATCGGGAAGATCGTCGAAAAAGCGGCTTGCAGACCCTGCGGACGGCGTTGTGCAGATACGATTTACAATGCCTACACCTTTCTATCTTGCACATCATTATGTCTCCCTGCAACGGCTCGGGTTGAGGAATTTGAGGTAATTTAGTACTATGCAGCGCAGATTCTTTTTGAAAGTGGCGGGTATGACATTACCCCTGATACCCGGGGTGGAGAAATTACTTGCCTCGCCTATG
>JALRGK010000078.1 GCA_023253415.1 Rhodocyclaceae bacterium | reverse complement strand
GTACGATCCTGGAAACGCACCTTGACACCAACCCCCTCACCCACCCGGGTGCCCAGCTCTTCGGCCACGCGCCGTGCAACGGATCGTGCCGCCAGACGACGTGGCTGAGTGTGGCCAATCAGCCCCTGCACGCCCCGGCCGAGGGCCAGGCAGATCTTCGGCAACTGCGTTGTTTTACCGGAACCGGTTTCGCCACACACAATCACGACCGGGTTCGCCGCAATGACCGCCGCAATGTCTGCCTGGCGGCCACTGACGGGCAACGCTTCGGGGAACGAGATCCTATCGGCCAGCGTGGCCATGCGCGCCTGACGGGCCGCAATTTTTGCCGCCATATTGGAGGGAGGAGAAGCACTCATAAGCGTCATTTTAACGGTCGCATCCGGTAGAATGCATTGCAACAAACATTCTCTGACAGTGACCCGACCGTGAGCCACGCAAAATCTGCCACCCCACATGCCGAAACCCCTGCCGCGACGAATTTTCTGGTGCAGGTGGTCGAACAAGACCTCGCCGATAACAAGTACGCCCAGCGTCACTGGTCCGGCCAACCGGGGCCGGCGGTACAGCAGAAAGCGGGTCCGCTCGACCCCGCGGCGATTCGTACGCGCTTTCCGCCAGAGCCCAATGGCTATCTGCACTTTGGTCACGCAAAATCCATCTGTCTGAACTTCGGCCTTGCCGAACGCTTTGGTGGTGCCTGCCACATGCGTTTTGACGACACCAACCCGACCAAGGAAGAGCAGGAATACGTCGATTCGATCATCGAATCCGTGAAATGGCTGGGTTTTGGCTGGCAGTTCCAGGGCGAAACCAACCTCTACTTCGCCTCGGATTACTTTGACTTCCTCTACGCCTTCGCCGAGAAACTCATTGAAGCCGGCCACGCCTATGTCGATGCACAGAGTGCCGACGAGATCCGTCAGAACCGCGGCACGCTGACGCAGCCCGGCACCAATTCACCGTGGCGTGATCGCCCTGCGACTGAGAGCCTGGATCTGTTCCGTCGCATGAAGGCTGGCGAATTTGCCGATGGCAGCCTGGTGCTGCGCCTCAAGATCGACATGAGTTCCGGCAACATCAACCTGCGTGATCCGCTAGCGTACCGGATTCGTCATGCCCACCATCATCGTACCGGGGATGCCTGGTGCATCTATCCGCTCTACGATTTCACGCACGGCGTCTCCGACAGCCTAGAAAACATCACGCACTCCATCTGTACGCTGGAGTTCGAATCACACCGTCCCCTGTATGACTGGCTCAACGAACGTCTCGCCGAACTGGGTTGCCTCAATACCCCGCTGCCCCGTCAGTACGAGTTCTCGCGCCTGAACCTCACCTATGTTGTGCTGTCCAAACGCAAGCTGATCCAGCTCGTCGAAGAAGGCCACGTTCAGGGCTGGGATGATCCGCGCATGCCAACACTGGTTGGTGCACGCCGCCGCGGCTATACGCCGGCCGGCTTCCGCCTGTTCGCCGAACGCATCGGCGTATCGCGCTCCGACTCGCTGATCGACTACAGCGTGCTCGAAGACTGTATGCGCGAAGATCTCAACATCGCCGCCGAGCGCCGCATCGCCGTGCTCGACCCGGTCAAGCTGGTCATCACCAATTACCCCGAAGGCCAGTCCGAAATCTGCCACGCGCCAAACCATCCGCTCAAACCGGAACTTGGTAAACGCGACATCCCGTTCTCCCGTGAACTGTGGATCGAGCGTGAAGACTTCGCCGAAGAGCCGCCCAAAGGCTTCCACCGCCTGTATCCCGGTAACAAGGTGCGTCTGCGTTATGGCTACGTGATTGAGTGCACCGGTTGCGAGAAAGATGCCACCGGCAACGTCACGACCGTTTTTGCCACCTACTTTGATGACTCGAAAAGCGGTACCCCGGGCGCCGATAACTACAAG
>JALRGK010000226.1 GCA_023253415.1 Rhodocyclaceae bacterium | reverse complement strand
GATCGCCTCGTCGTCGCCGATCGCCAGCGCAAGCAGGGTCTTCAGCTCGCCGACACGCAGATCGGACCAGAACGGATCGTCCCCCGGCGCCAGTCCGATCAGTGCCGCCACCGGGCGCTCGTCGGCCAGGCCGGCTTCGTTCAGCGCCTCCAGCAGGTCGGCACATCCGTGGCCTATCATGCCAAACCAGCCACCCAGGCCAAAGCCACCCACGCCATTAATCATGGCGGACTCGACAGTATTCTGACGCTTTACCCGGCCAGCCCGGTTTAAACCGGATGACGCAGACGGGCGTTCAGTTCATCGACCACTTCGGCCCAATCCGCATCGTCCTCAATTTCTTCGGCAAGAAATGTCGCCTGAGAGGCGGTCCAGAATGCGGCCTCATGGAGCAGACAGTGATCCGGCAGCGGCTTGTGAAACTCGATAAATGCATCGACTTCTGCCGTCTCACTGGGCAGGCCGAGCTGTTTGAACAGGCTATTGATCGAGTGAATCGGGGTTTCCATGGCAACCTCCGCAGTAGGTTTACAGTTCGTCGATCCAGGTCTGCTGAATCGCTTCTAGGATACGCTCACCACATCGTTTCGGATCATCGTCGAACTCCGGCAGATTCATCACCCACTGCATCAGATCGACAAAATTGACACGCGTCGGATCCTGATTCGGATGCGCATCCATCAGTGCTTCGGCAATGTCCAGTGTATCCGTCCATTTCAGACCCATGATGCTTACCTCTTACCTTCACGTGTCATGTTGATCGAATACTTCGGGATTTCGATCACCAGGGGTGTCTCAGCCACAATCGCCTGACACGACAGGCGGGACTCGGGTTCCAGCCCCCAGGCTTTATCGAGAAGATCCTCTTCCAGCTCTTCAGGCGCGTTCAACGAGTCATAGCCTTCACGCACGACAACGTGGCAGGTCGTACAGGCGCAGGAGCACTCACAAGCGTGTTCGATCTCGATACCGTTGTTCAGCAGCACGTCACAGATCGACTCCCCTACAGGCGCTTCCAGAACCACGCCCTCCGGGCAATACTCGTTATGCGGTAATACAATCAGTTGCGTCATGCTTTTTCCTTGGGCGATACCGGCTTCGGGATCGCATGCAAACTCTGAATCGTCTCTTCAACAGAATCAATGGTCTTTCCGGACAGCGCACGGTTCACGGCCTGGTTCATACGTCGACCGGCAAACTCTTTGCAGTCCGCATCCAGGTCATCCATGGCAATCGTGATCTGGCGGCGGTTGCCCGACAGAATGGCCGTCTGCAGTTGCACAATGCCTGATTCAATATGTTTGTATTCAGGATCGTCCAGCAGATGACGGTCTTCCGTCAGCGCGGAGCGCACGGCTTCGATCAACCGTTGTGCATCAACCTGGGTTTCCTTAAGTGCCCGCGTTTGCGCGTCATCACGGGCATGATCCACCGATGCCTTGAGCATCCCGGTAATCTGGTCATCCGACAGGCCATAGGACGGCTTCACTTCGACATGGGCTTCCACGCCGGTCGTCTGTTCCCGTGCGGTAACCGACAGCAGACCATCGGCATCCACCTGGAAGGTCACACGGATACGGGCCGCACCCGCCACCATCGGCGGAATACCGCGTAGCTCGAAACGCGCCAGGGAACGACAGTCATCCACCAGTTCACGTTCGCCCTGCAGTACGTGAATCATCATGGCAGTCTGGCCATCACGATACGTCGTAAATTCCTGTGCACGTGCAACGGGCAGTGTGGCGTTCCGCGGAATCACCTTTTCGACCAACCCACCCATCGTTTCCAGACCGAGCGATAGCGGGATCACATCGAGCAGTAACCAGTCTTCTCCGGGGGCGCGGTTACCGGCCAGCAGATTGGCCTGTATGGCAGCCCCCAGCGCAACTACCTTGTCCGGGTCGAGATTGTTCAGCGGTTCCTGTTTGAAGAACTCACCCACGGCCCGTTGAATCAGCGGAATGCGTGTCGCACCACCGACCATGACCACGCCCTGGATATCTTCCGGGCGCAGGCCGGCGTCACGCAGGGTTTTTCTGACCGGTTGCAGGGTTTTGGAAACCAGTGTCTGGCTGATCTCGGCAAAAGTAGGCATATCAATCGTCACGTCCACGATCTCACCCGAGGCCAAACGTGCCGTGATCGGTGCTTCAGGGTGCGTCGATAGATATTCCTTGGCTTCGCGTGAACGCAGCAGGAGCAATGCCGTATCTTCGGCCGTTGGTGGCGACTTCAGTTTGGCCTGATCCAGCACCCAGCAATAGATGCGGCGATCGAAATCATCGCCACCCAGGGCCGAATCCCCACCCGTAGCCAGCACCTCGAAGACGCCCCGCGTCAGACGTAGAATCGAAATATCGAAGGTGCCACCGCCCAGGTCATAAACGGCATAGACCCCCTCGGCCGAATTATCAAGGCCGTAGGCAACCGCTGCCGCCGTGGGTTCGTTCAGAAGGCGCAAGACATTGAGTCCAGCCAGACGAGCAGCATCTTTAGTGGCCTGGCGCTGTGCATCATCAAAATACGCCGGTACCGTGATCACGGCGCCAACGATGTCTTGTTTCAACGTCTGTTGAGCGCGGTCATGCAACACACGTAGAATTTCTGCCGAAACCTCGACCGGTGTTTTAACACCCTGGCGGGTTTTAATGCACACCATACCCGGTTGATCGATCAGGTCCAGCGGCAGCGTTTCCCGATGTTCGATATCGCCCAGCGACCGCCCCATCAGGCGTTTCACGGAGGCCACGGTATTTTTCGGATCCTTGGCAATCGCTTTTAGCGCGTCGTAGCCAACCAGCACCGAGCCGTCTTCCTGATAGCGCACCACAGAAGGCACCAGCGCACGACCATCCACATCATTCATCACATGCGACATGCCTTGCCGCACGCTAGCTACCAGCGAGTTGGTCGTACCGAGGTCAATACCGATGGCATGACGCGTCTGGTGCGGTAAAGGGCTCTGCCCGGGTTCGGCGATTTGCAGTAGTGCCATAGATTCAACAACAGGTTATAAGTTCGGGTTCAGAAGTCTTCGAGTGCAAAAACGGCGTCCTCGATCTCTTCCCGTAATTTTTCCAGAAACATCAGGCGACGCACACCCTCCACGGCATCCTGCAACTGATCTTTATCTTGGTTGCCCGGAGCATTGAACGACACAGCCAGATCCGCATAAGCATCTCGGATATCGCCAGATATCTCCGTCTGTAGCTGCGCCAGTGCGGCCGTATCCTTTGCCGCACGCGCATCGGCCACCTGCTCACGCCACATCATCTGACTCATCAGAAACTCGGGCGACATCGCGGTATTCGATTCGGCACCCACATCCACGCCGGATAGTTCCAGCAGATAAATGGCGCGCTTCAGAGGTGAACGTAACGTCTGGTAGGCCGCATTAATCTGAGTGGCCAGCATCATCGAAGCGCGCCGGGCAGCATCATCGGCTGCCGCAAAACGATCCGGGTGCACTTCGCGTTGCAACTGACGGAAGCGTTCATCCAGTGCCGCAGTCGTCACTTCAAACTGCTGGGGCAAACCCAGCAGCGTGAAGTAGTCCGCCCCAAGCAGATCGGCTGTAATAGCACGGCCCGGAGCGACCGACATTTCAGACATGGAAAGACTCGCCACAACCACACTCGTCCTTGACGTTCGGGTTGTTGAATTTGAATCCTTCGTTCAAGCCTTCACGGACAAAATCCAGTTCGGTGCCATCCAGATAGGCCAGGCTCTTTGGATCAATCACAATCTTGACACCATGGGATTCGAACACCGAATCCTCATCCGCCAGATCATCCACATATTCCAGTCGGTAGGCCATGCCCGAACAGCCGGCCGTGCGAACGCCCAGTCGCAGACCTATCCCCTTGCCTCGTTGCGCCAGCGCCTTACCGACATGCTTGGCAGCCGCTTCAGTCATCGTCACACTCATGATGCCCTCTCCTATCAGCAATCCAAACCGGGGCTCAGGAACCCTGCTTTTTCTTGTAGTCAGCCACAGCCGCCTTGATGGCGTCTTCGGCCAGAATCGAGCAGTGAATTTTCACGGGCGGTAGCGCCAGCTCTTCAGCAATGGCGGTGTTCTTGATCTCGAGGGCCTCGTCCAGATTCTTGCCCTTCACCCATTCGGTGACCAAGGAGCTCGAAGCAATGGCCGAACCACAACCATAGGTCTTGAACTTGGCGTCTTCGATCACGCCTTCCTTGTTGACCTTGATCTGCAACTTCATCACATCACCACAGGCCGGCGCACCTACCATGCCGGTGCCCACGCCT
>JALRGK010000194.1 GCA_023253415.1 Rhodocyclaceae bacterium | reverse complement strand
GACGATTCTTTTCGTTGATGAAGTCCACCGCTTCAACAAGTCGCAGCAGGATGCGTTCCTACCGCATGTGGAGTCGGGCCTCGTCACCTTTATTGGTGCCACAACCGAGAATCCGTCCTTTGAAGTCAACGCAGCGCTCCTGTCGCGTGCCGCCGTTTATGTCCTCAAATCACTCACCGTCGAAGAGTTGGCCGAACTGTTTGATCGGGCTATGGCCACCTTGCCGAATATCCTCATGAGTGACGATGCTCGCACCCGGTTGATCGGCGTGGCGGATGGTGATGCCCGCAAACTGCTTAACCTCATCGAACAGACCGTTGCCGCTGCCAAAGCGAGCCGTCAGACAGAGATCGACGCCGAATTTGTCGCCAACACCCTGGCCCAGAACCTGCGTCGCTTCGACAAAGGGGGCGATGCGTTTTACGATCAGATCTCCGCACTTCACAAGTCTGTCCGTGGCTCCAATCCCGATGCCGCGTTGTATTGGTTTGTCCGCATGCTCGATGGGGGCGCAGATCCCCGTTATCTGGCGCGTAGAATCGTCCGTATGGCCTGGGAAGACATCGGCCTAGCCGATCCACGCGGTGCCCAGATTGCACTCCAGGCGGCTGACACCTATGAACGCCTGGGTTCGCCCGAAGGCGAACTGGCCTTGGCCAATGCCGTCCTCTATCTGGCGGCCACCGCCAAATCCGATGCGGCCTACCGCGCGTATAATCAGGCGCGCGCCTTCGTGAGTGCAGATGGGTCCCGCCCGGTGCCTATGCACTTGCGTAATGCACCGACCCGGTTGATGAAAGACCTGGGTCATGGTGCCGGTTACCGGCACGCACACAACGAAGCTGATGCGTATGCCGCCGGTGTCAATTATTTTCCCGAAGGGTTCCCGGAGGTTTCCTGGTACCAGCCGGTTGATCGCGGCCTTGAAGGACGCATCAAAGAACGATTAGCCCAATTACGAGAGTTAGACCGAAATGCTTGATATCCAGTTGCTCCGCACACAGCCTGAAGAAATTGCTCGCCGCCTTGCTACACGTGGTGATGCCATTGATTTTGCCCCGTTCAACGTGCTGGAAGCTGAGCGCAAAACATTGCAGCAGCGCACGCAGGATCTGCAGGCGCAACGTAATAGCCTATCCAAACAGATCGGTATTCTCAAAGGTAAGGGTGAAGATGCCAGCGCTGTCCTGGCTGAAGTCGGCAAGCTCGGTGATGAACTTAAGGCCTCCGAAGCGCGCCTGGCCGAACTACTCGAAGCTATGACAGCCTTTACCTCGGCATTACCTAACTTGCCGGGTGATGATGTGCCGGTGGGTGCCGATGAAAACGACAACGTTGAAATCAAGCGCTGGGGGGAAATTCCCGCTTTCGATTTCGAAGTCAAGGATCACGTCGATATTGGTGCCGGCCTGAATGGCATGGATTTCGAAACGGCCACCAAACTGACAGGTTCCCGTTTCGTGGTGCTGCAGGGTCCCGTGGCCCGCCTGCATCGTGCGCTCTCGCAGTTCATGCTGGATACGCACACGACAGCGCATGGCTACACCGAACTATACGCCCCGTATTTGGTCAACAGTGCCAGTCTGTATGGCACAGGTCAGCTGCCCAAGTTTGCCGAAGATCTTTTCCAGGTACCCCGAGGCGAGGCCGAGCCGTATTACCTCATTCCCACCGCCGAAGTACCGGTCACGAACATTGTGCGTGACACCATTACCCCTGCCGAACAGCTGCCACTCAAGTGGGCCTGCCACACACCATGCTTCCGTTCCGAAGCAGGTTCCGGTGGTCGCGATGTGCGTGGCCTGATCCGCCAGCATCAGTTCGATAAGGTCGAGCTTGTTCGCATCGAACTGCCTGAAAATTCGGCGCAAGCGCATGAAGAGCTGACGCGTCATGCCGAGAGCATTCTGGAGCAGCTCGCCTTGCCCTACCGTCGTATCGTGCTGTGTACCGGTGACATGGGCTTCTCGGCGCAAAAGACCTACGATCTGGAGGTTTGGCTGCCGGCACAGAACACCTATCGCGAAATTTCCAGCTGCTCCAACTTTGGCAGCTTCCAGGCGCGCCGTATGCAGGCGCGTTACCGTAATGCGCAGGGGAAGCCGGAGCTTGCGCATACGCTGAATGGGTCTGGCCTGGCCGTCGGCCGCACACTGGTGGCTATTCTTGAGAACTACCAGCAGGCCGATGGCAGCGTGCGTGTGCCGGACGTGCTGCAGCCTTACATGGGCGGCCTGAAGGTTCTATCAGCGCAGGCCTGAGGTTCTAGCGGTATCAGGACTGGGCGCGCTGATACCATAGGTGCGCGTCGGGGTTGTTAGTGTAAAGCCGGAAGTCGTCGGATAGCTACGCGACAGGATCGCATAGTACATTCGCACGTTCTCTGCGGTAATCACCGCCTCACCCCCGCGAATTTTGACGCCACTTTTGGTTTGCCCGAGTTGCGGCAATGCCTTTTTGACATCGACCCAGGAATTCGGGTTGAGCCCCATTGATTTGGCCAGGTTTCGTGCAGTGGCAATCTGTCCCGGACCCACGTTGTAGGAAGCGATGGCCATCCAAGTACGATCCGGCTCGGGTACGGAGGCCGGCAGCTCATCGCGCAGGTAATCTAGGTAGCGCGCACCACCCATAATACTTTCGTAGGGGTCGAGGCGGTTTTTGACACCCAGCCGATCGGCCGTATCTCCGGTCAGCATCATCAACCCCCGAACACCCGTCGGGCTGGTCGCGGCGTTTTCCCATTTGGATTCCTGATAGGCCAATGCGGCCAGCAGTCGCCAGTCGTAGCCGGTGCTTGTCTGGGCACGTTTAAACTGCGGCAGATACTGAGGCAACTTGGTCTTCATCCGGGTCAGAAAGCCACTTCGGTCCGCTTCCTGTAAACGATCAATGGCACCGAAGTAGCGGTCATGCAGCTGGCGTAAGGTGCCGTTCTTCTCTGCATCTGCCAGAAAACGATTGGCTTCCTGAACCAGCAGATCACCGCCGTGCTTAGGGAAAGCCCAGATAAGTTCGTCATCCTCGCCCAGCGCCAGGCTGCTTTCAATGCCCTGGAAGTAATTTTGGCCGATGCGGAATGTGGCCCGGGGCACCACGGCATAATCAATGCGGTGTTCGGCCACGGCTTTCAGAAGATCCAGTTCGTTCCAGTCTTCATGTGACTGTAATTGAACCTGGATTTTTTTGCTGTGAAGCTGGTTCAACCAAAGCTCATGGCTGTTCGCGCGCACAGCATGCAGCGTTTTTCCATGCAGCTGGGCTATTTCAACCAGAGGGAGGGAGTCGCTGGATTGAACGACCGTGAGCCTCCCGCTAGCATAGGGTTTTGATGCGCGTAGCAGTGAAGACTGGGTGCCTTGCTCATCGTCGGCGCCGGTCAGGTTACGACTGGTTGGCGCCTCGATAAAGCGTTTGCTCAACCACGCTGCGGCCATATGCACATCGCCACGCTCCAACAACTGATGTAGCGCCTGTTCGTTATCAACCACCACGAAGCGTACTTTTTTACCCAGAGATTGGGCAAAGGCCATCACCAAGTCATGATCAAAACCCGTTTCGAGCAGAATCGCCTTGCCGTTTTCATCCGTTGTCTTTTCCTGCATGAAGCTGGTCGGCGTTTGGCGCGTACCCACCACCAGCTCTCGAGAAAGTGCCAATGGCTGAATGTGCGGCATCAGGTAATAAACACCGACTAGAAGTCCACCCACCAGAAAAGTCGCCTTTAGCCAGAGCATCCACCGTGGTGCCGCATTAATACGGCGCAATATCTCACGCATGTTGCTGCTGATTGCAGTTAACAGGCGGTACTGGGTTCTGGGTGAATTCTCGTTAAATGTCATTGAGTTGGAAGGTGCCAGAAAGGCTGCGCTCACTTTAACATGGGCCGGATTTGGGATGAGGCTGTCACTTTTTAAGGATCGTGCTAGAATATTGGGCTCGGAGAGGTGGCAGAGTGGTCGAATGTACCTGACTCGAAATCAGGCGTACTGCAAGGTACCGTGGGTTCGAATCCCACCCTCTCCGCCAAATTAAGAAAGGCCTTTAAGTTGAAAGACTTAAAGGCCTTTTTCGTTAGAGTTTCTGGCCTTTGGTGTTGATGTGTCTGCTCTAGTGCGTGCAGTTGTCCGGATAGTGGCGTAGCATCAAGCAACCGCTAGAAAAGGAGTCCATCATGGGTGGGGTTGATATTTCAATCGCTCGTTGCGAAGTTGCCGGCGAAATGGTCTTCACGGATCAAACGCAACAGCAGTGCAGGTTGGAGCATCATTGCCCGAAGGGGACAAAATGCCCGCTTGAGGGCTGTTTTGCGGTGCATTCAGGCGTTGCTGAAGCGCATCCCGAATGTCGTATGCGCAAGAAAAAAGCATCTGGTAAGTAATTTAGACCTCGATGGCTGATGCAGCTGTTTAAATCACTTAGCCATTTACCCCGCACTGTCTGGCTGATCGGCCTGATCAGCCTGGTGAATGACAGCGCGAGCGAGATGCTATATCCGCTGATACCGCTGTATTTGTCGGCGGTGCTGATGGCCGGCCCGAAGGCGTTGGGGTTGATCGAAGGGGTGGCAGAGGCGACCGCCAGTCTGCTGAAGCTATTTTCCGGCGTGCTGATGGATCGGACACGCCGGGCTAAACCCTGGATCGTCGTAGGCTACGGCTTGGTTGGTCTGGGGCGCCCGCTCATTGCCTTTGTAACGAGCTGGCCTTGGCTGATGCTGATTCGTTTTAGCGATCGGGTGGGGAAGGGGTTGCGGACCTCGCCGCGAGACGCCATGCTGGCCGCCGCTGCCGGGCCGCATCGTCGAGGTTTGGCGTTTGGATTGCATCGGGCCATGGATAACGCGGGTGCGGTCGTTGGTCCGTTGGTGGCCTGGGCGCTGCTTGCCTCGGCGGTGCCTTTGCAGGAAATCTTTCTCTGGTCGGCGGTGCCCGCCGCTGCGTGTGTGATGCTGGCGTTGTTTCTGAAAGACCCGCCCAACGAATCTTTCGTCCTTGTGCCCAAGTTCAACTGGCGAGATCACAAAATCAGTGGGGCAATGAAGCGTTATCTGGTGGTCGTTGGGGTGTTTTCGCTGGGGAATGCATCGAATATGTTTCTGTTGCTGCGTGCTGGAGAGCTCGGCGTTGCGCAACAGGATATTCCGTTGCTGTGGGCGGCGGTTTCCGTTGTGCCGACGCTGTTTTCAACGCCGTTGGCTGCCTGGTCGGACCGAATCGGTCGTGCCCGTTTGCTGTTGGCCGGCTATACGGCGTATGGGGTGGTGTACCTGATATTGGCGTATCTAGGCCACGGCAGCCTCTGGCTGTTTATGCTCTATGCGCTATATGGCCTGTTTCTGGCAGCGACCGAAGGGGTGGAAAAGGCGCTGGTTGCCGATTTGTCACCCGCCGAACGGCAGGGTACCGCGTTTGGCTGGTTCAATATGATCACCGGGCTATGTTTGCTGCCAGCCTCGATTATTTT
>JALRGK010000144.1 GCA_023253415.1 Rhodocyclaceae bacterium | reverse complement strand
AGCAGCAGCACGCACAACGCCTGCCAGAGCAGCAACCAGTTGACCAGGTGGGGTGTAGATCATGCCGGCATGCTTGATCAGCGAATCATCACTGGTCACATTGACCGAGAATACGGCAGCACCCTTACGGGCGGCATGACGCAAACGCTGGGCAACCAGCGGTGCATCCTTACGCAGGAAGCCACCAACGATCAGCGCTGCATCAACGTTGCTCAGATCTGCCAAAGGGAGACCCAGCCACGGTGCGGCACCTGCACGCTGTGCATCTGCACGGAAATCCTGCTGACGCAGACGGAAATCGATATTGTCCGAACCCAATGTGCGTGCAATGCGGCCGGCCAGATACATTTCTTCCAGCGTGGCATGCGGGCTGACAACGGTAGCGATCTGATCACCCCCGTTATCTTTGGCAATGCTACGCAGACCATGGGCTACATAATCCAGCGCCACATTCCACTCTACTTCCTGCCACTGACCACCCTGCTTCAGCATCGGCTTGAGCAAACGTTGATCACTATTCAGTGCTTCGTACGAGAAACGGTCTTTATCGGAAATCCAGCATTCATTGACGCTCTCGTTATCCAGCGGCAGTACGCGCTTGACCACATCACCCTTGACCTGCACTGTCAGGTTAGCGCCGGTTGCATCGTGTGGCGACACAGATTTACGGCGTTGCAGCTCCCACGTACGGGCCGAGTAACGGAACGGCTTCGACGTCAAAGCACCCACAGGACAGCAGTCAATCATGTTGCCCGACAGTTCGGAGTCTACGGTACGTCCGACGAAGGTCGTGATTTCCGAGTGAACATTACGGTTCACCATACCCAGTTCCATGATGCCGGCCACTTCCTGGCCAAAGCGCACGCAACGGGTACAGTGAATGCAACGACTCATCTCTTCCATCGAGATCAGAGGGCCGACGTTCTTGTGGAAGACCACATGCTTTTCTTCGGTGAAGCGAGATCCGGTCTGACCATAACCAACGGCCAGATCCTGCAGCTGACATTCACCACCTTGGTCACAAATCGGACAATCCAGCGGATGATTGAGCAGCAAAAATTCCATCACACCTTTCTGAGCAGTCACTGCCAGCTCGGAATGTGTAAACACTTTCATACCATTCGTAACCGGTGTTGCACAGGCCGGTAGCGGCTTCGGCGCCTTCTCGACCTGAACCAGACACATCCGGCAGTTGGCAGCAATCGACAGCTTCTTGTGATAACAGAAGTGTGGAATGTAGATGCCCAGTTGGCTGGCCGCGTCCATAACGGTAGAACCGTCAGCTACCTGCGCCTTTTTGCCGTCGATTTCAATTTCTAGCATGTGCGACTCGCGAAATCAGATCTGTGAATGATGCATGACGCCCGTTCAGGCGGCGTACGGAACACGGTGGAAGGTACTGCCGGCGCGTTGAACATCTTTCGGCACCAGACAAGTCTTATGCTGAATGTGATATTCGAACTCCGAACGGAAGTGCTTGAGGAAACTCATGACCGGGAATGCAGCTGCATCACCTAGGGCACAAATCGTCCGACCGCAGATGTTGCTGCAGATGGAGAGAAGCAAATCCAGATCTTCCATCTTGCCCTGACCGTTTTCGATACGATGAACGATCTGGTAAAGCCAATTGGTGCCTTCACGGCACGGCGTACATTGACCACAGGATTCTTCATGATAGAAGAACGACAGGCGGTCTAACACATCTACCATGCAGACGGTTTCATCCATCACGATAACTGCACCCGAGCCGAGCATCGAGCCCGCCTTGGAGATGGAGTCATAATCCATCGTACATTGCATCATGATGTCGCCAGGCAGCACAGGTGACGACGAACCACCGGGAATGACGGCTTTCAGCTTACGCCCACCGCGCACGCCACCGGCCATTTCGAGCAGCGTCGAGAACGGGGTACCGAGCGGGATTTCGTAGTTACCCGGACGCTCAACGTGACCGGAGATCGAGAACAACTTCGTGCCGCCATTATTTTCTTTGCCGGCGTTCAGGAAGTTATCGGCACCCAGACGGATAATAAACGGCACCGATGCAAAGGTTTCCGTGTTGTTTACCGTTGTCGGACGTCCATAAAGGCCAAACGAAGCCGGGAACGGCGGCTTGAACCGCGGCTGACCCTTTTTACCTTCGATCGAATCCAGCAGCGCTGTTTCTTCACCGCAGATATAGGCACCGTAGCCATGGTGCGCAAACAACTCGAAAGAGTGCTCGCTACCCAGAATATTCCGGCCCAGGAAACCGGCGGCACGCGCTTCTGCCAGAGCGGCTTCGAAGCGCTCGTACAGTTCGTAGATTTCACCGTGAATATAGTTGTAACCACGGGTCGCACCCATGGCGTAGGCACCAATGATCATGCCTTCAATGACCGAATGCGGGTCATAACGCATGATATCGCGGTCTTTAAAGGTGCCCGGCTCACCTTCGTCGGTGTTACAGCAGATATATTTATCACCCGGCATGGTGCGGGGCATAAAGCTCCACTTCAAACCCGTCGGGAAGCCTGCACCGCCACGGCCACGGAGCACCGATTTTTTAACTTCGGCGATCACCGCTTCAGGCGGCATCTTTTCAGACAGAATCTTTTTCAGCGCTTCGTAACCGCCGCGCTTCATGTAGGCATCGATACCCCAGCCGGCATCACCCTGCCAGCTCGCGGTCATAATCGGATTGATGGAACCGAGGATAGCCATTACTTCAGTTCCTCCAGCAGTTGATCCAACTTGTCAGGGGTCAGGAAACTACGCATCTTGTGGTTATTCACCAGGGCCACCGGTGCATCACCGCACGCCCCCTGGCATTCGCTCTCGACCAGCGTAAAACGACCATCGGCCGTTGTTTCGCCAATGCTGATCCCCAGTCGCTCCGCCAGATAGGCAGCTGCATCACGGCCACCCGACAGTGCACAGGGAATACAGGTGCAAACGGCCAGCTTATACTTACCCACCGGCTTCAGGTTGTACATGTTGTAGAACGTCGCCACTTCTTCGGCGGCAATCGCGGGAATATCGAGATAATCCGCCACAAAGGCAATGGTCTCTTTGGCCAGCCAGCCTTTCTCAATTTGAGCCAGCGTCAGACACGCCATCACGGCCGACTGCTTCTGTTCAGCCGGGTACTTGGCAATTTCGCGATCAAAACGCGCGAGGGTTTCCTGGGTCAGCATCAGCGGTCAACCTCACCAAAAACGATATCCTGGGTCCCGATAATCGTGACCACGTCAGCGATCATATGACCGCGCGACATTTCTTCCAGCGCGGACAGATGGGCAAAGCCCGGTGCGCGGATCTTCATACGGTAGGGCTTGTTAGCGCCATCCGACGACAGGTAAATGCCGAACTCGCCCTTCGGATGCTCGATGGCGGCATAACAGTCGTTTTCCGGCACATGCATGCCTTCAGTGAAAAGCTTGAAATGGTGAATCAACTCTTCCATATTCGACTTCATCGCTTCACGCGGTGGTGGCGCGACTTTATAGTCATTCGTCATCACCGGACCCGGGTTGGCGCGCAACCAGGTAATGCACTGCTTGATGATGCGGTTCGATTGCGCCATCTCTTCCATACGTACCAGATAACGATCGTAGGAATCGCCATTGGTACCGACCGGGATGTCAAAATCCATGCGGTCATAGACTTCATAGGGCTGTTTCTTACGCAGATCCCAGGCGATCCCCGAACCGCGCAGCATGGCACCCGTCAGCCCCATATTCAAGGCACGTTCCGGCGACACCACACCGATATCGACCAGACGCTGTTTCCAGATCCGGTTATCGGTCAGCAGGTTATGGTAATCGTCGAGGTATTTCGGGAAGCGGTTCGTAAAGTCTTCGAGGAAATCAAGCAATGAACCCTGCCGGTTCTCATTCAGCTCGGCAACGCGCTTGGCATCTTTCCAACGCGAGACTTCATACTTTGGCATCACTTCCGGCAGATCGCGGTACACGCCACCCGGGCGGAAATACGCGGCATGCAGACGCGCACCCGACACCGATTCATACACATCCATGAGATCTTCACGATCACGGAAGGTGTACAGCGCCATCGTCATGGCACCGACGTCCAGACCATGACAACCGATCCACAACAAGTGATTTAACAGACGGGTCACTTCGTCGAACATCACCCGGATGTATTGCGCACGTTCCGGCACTTGCACACCGAGGAGCTTTTCGATGGCCAGACAGTAGGCGTGCTCGTTACACATCGTCGACACGTAATCGAGACGATCCATGTAGGGCACTGACTGAACCCAGGTACGGGTTTCCGCCAGCTTTTCCGTTGCACGGTGCAGCAGACCGATATGCGGGTCAGCACGCTCAACCGTTTCGCCATCCAGCTCCAACACCAGACGCAGCACACCGTGTGCCGAGGGGTGCTGGGGACCAAAGTTCAATGTGTAGTTACGAATCTCTGACATGCTGCGATCCTGGATGTCCGGTGTGGTCCGTACTGATCGTAAAAAGTAAACCTGCGCTTACTGCGCAGGTTCGCCATAGGTTGCTTCACGAACGATGCGTGGCGTATTTTCGCGCGGCTCGATCGTGACAGGTTGGTAGATCACACGCTTCTGTTCCTCGTCGTAGCGCATTTCGACATAACCGGACACCGGGAAGTCTTTGCGGAACGGATGGCCAACAAAACCGTAATCGGTAAGGATACGGCGCAGATCCGGGTGGTTCACAAACAGGATGCCGTACAGATCAAAAGCTTCACGCTCGAACCAGTTGGCGGCCGTCCACACATCAACGAGCGAATCCACCACCGGCATCTGATCGTCCGGCGCGTACACACGCAGACGCACACGCTGGTTCAGCTCAACCGACAGCAGATGCACAACAACAGCGAAACGCTTATCATGCGTTTCCTTACCGCCATAGGTCGAGTAATCCATGCCACAAAGGTCGATCAGCTGGTCGAACTTGAGGCCCGCCGCATCACGCAGCTTCAACGCGGTTTCATGGTAATCCGCAGCGGCAACATCAATAGTAACTTCGCCGAGCTTCTGCTTAAGGCGAACAATAGCACTCCCGAGAACCTGTTGCAGGCTATCAGCGAGGGCTTGGGTGTTTTGCGTCATGATCGTGTATCCCTTGTCCGTTCTCAACGGGCGATCGTACTGGTACGACGAATCTTGTTCTGCAGCTGGATCAGGCCATACAGCAGGGCTTCAGCCGTTGGCGGACAACCCGGCACATAAATATCAACCGGCACAATGCGATCACAACCGCGCACAACCGAGTATGAATAATGATAATAACCACCGCCGTTAGCACAAGAACCCATCGACACGACCCAGCGTGGTTCGGCCATCTGGTCATACACCTTGCGCAGAGCCGGTGCCATCTTGTTCGTCAGCGTCCCTGCCACCACCATTAGATCTGATTGACGCGGGCTAGGACGGAACACCATACCAAAGCGATCCAAGTCATATCGCGAGGTGCCAGCATGGATCATTTCCACAGCGCAGCAGGCCAGACCAAAAGTCATCGGCCACAACGAACCTGTACGGCAGTAATTAATGAGTTTGTCAGCCGTCGTAGTGACGAAACCTTCATTGAGGACGCCCTGAATCTTCGACATCGCTTACTCCCACTCAAGGGCGCCTTTGCGCCACTCGTAGATGAAGCCGACAACCAGGATGCCTAGGAAGACCATCATGGCAACAAAACCGGCCATACCCACTTCCTTGACCACAACCGCCCACGGAAACAGGAAGGCGATTTCGAGATCGAACAGAATGAACAGAATGGCAATCAGGTAATAGCGAACATCGAACTTCATCCGCGCATCTTCGAAGGCTTCAAAGCCGCACTCGTAGGCAGACAGTTTTTCGCTATCAGGATTATTCGGCGCAACGACGTGGTTCAAAACACGAGCCAGTACGCCAACAGCGAGACCAACCGCAACGAACACTAGGATCGGAAAGTAATTTTCGAGCATCAAGCCACCCAAAGTTTGCTAAATGACGCACAACATTCATAACAACAACCGAACCAGGCGAACAACTGTCCTGGTGCCGACGGCGAGACTCGAACTCGCACAGCTTTCGCCACTACCCCCTCAAGATAGCGTGTCTACCAATTT
>JALRGK010000086.1 GCA_023253415.1 Rhodocyclaceae bacterium | reverse complement strand
AAGGTCGAGCCGACCATGGCGAAGGTCTTGGTGAAGGCCAGTGGGTGGAAGAGTTTGCCTTCCTGACCGGTGAGCGCAAAGACCGGCACAAAGGCCAAAATGATGATGACCATGGCAAAGAAGACGTCGTTGACGCCGAAGGCAAGACCGTCAAGCAGGAGTCGTTCAATTCCATCTACATGATGGCCGACTCCGGTGCGCGCGGTTCGGCAGCGCAGATCAAGCAGCTGGCCGGTATGCGCGGCCTGATGGCCAAGCCGGACGGTTCGATTATCGAAACGCCGATCTACTCGAACTTCCGCGAAGGTCTGAACGTTCTCGAATACTTCATCTCGACGCACGGTGCCCGTAAGGGTCTGGCCGATACGGCACTGAAGACCGCCAACTCGGGTTACCTGACCCGTCGTCTGGTGGATGTGACGCAGGATCTGGTCATCATTGAAGACGATTGCGGTACTGAAAACGGCTTTGTCGTCCGCGCCCTCATCGAAGGCGGGGAAGTTATCGAGCCGCTGCGTGATCGCATCCTGGGTCGTGTCACGGCTGCCGATGTGATTCATCCGGAAACGCAAGAAACGCTGGTTGAAACCGGCACCATGCTGGACGAGGATCTGTGCGATCTGATCGACCAGGCGGGTGTTGATGAAGTCAAGGTGCGTACACCGCTGACCTGTGACACCCGTTATGGCCTCTGTGCCAAGTGTTATGGCCGTGACCTGGGTCGTGGTTCCATGGTGAACGCCGGCGAAGCGGTCGGTGTGATCGCCGCCCAGTCGATTGGTGAGCCGGGTACCCAGCTGACCATGCGTACCTTCCACGTGGGTGGTGCCGCATCGCGTGCGGCCGTTGCGTCAACCGTTGAGAACAAGAGTGCCGGTGTGGTGCGTTTCTCGGCGCTCATGCGCTACGTCACCAACGCCCGCGGCGAGAAGATTGTCATTACCCGTTCGGGTGAAGTGCTGATCACGACAGAACACGGTCAGGAACGCGAGCGCCACAAAGTGCCGTATGGCGCCACGCTCATGGTCTCCGATGGCGATACCATCAAGGCTGGCACGAAGCTGGCGACGTGGGATCCGCATACCCGTCCGATCATTACGGAATATGCCGGTACTGTCCGCTTCGAGCACGTTGAAGAGGGTGTCACGGTCGCCAAGCAGATGGATGATGTGACCGGCCTGGCGACGCTGGTTGCCATCGATCCGAAGCGCGGTGGCAAGGCCCAGAACAAGGGTCTGCGTCCGCAGGTCAAGCTGCTCGATGCCAATGGTAACGAAGTTCGCATTGCTGGTTCGGAGCACCCGGTGTCGATCGCATTCCAGGTGGGTTCAATCATTAGCGTCACCGATGGCCAGAAAGTCGGCGTGGGTGATGTGCTGGCGCGTATGCCGCAGGAATCGGCCAAGACCCGTGATATTACCGGGGGTCTGCCGCGCGTTGCCGAACTGTTCGAAGCCCGTACGCCGAAAGACACCGGTATGCTGGCCGAAGTGACCGGTACCGTTTCCTTCGGTAAAGATACCAAGGGTAAGCAACGCCTGGTACTGACGGATCTCGAAGGTAATGACCACGAGTTCCTGATTCTCAAAGACAAGCACGTGCTGGTGCACGATGGTCAGGTCGTCAACAAGGGCGAGCTGATTGTCGACGGCGAACCGGATCCGCAAGACATCCTGCGTTTGAAGGGTATCGAGGAACTGGCCCGCTACATCACCGACGAAGTGCAGGACGTCTACCGTCTGCAGGGCGTGAAGATTAACGACAAGCACATTGAAGTGATCGTTCGTCAGATGCTGCGCCGTGTTCAGATCACCGATCCGGCCGATTCGTCCTACATCAAGGGCGAGCAGGTCGAGCGTTCGGAAGCCCTCATCACCAACGACAAGCTGCGTGAAGAAGGCAAGCGCGAGGCCGAATTCGGGCCGGTGCTGCTGGGTATCACCAAGGCGTCGCTGTCGACCGACTCGTTCATCTCGGCGGCATCGTTCCAGGAAACGACCCGCGTGCTGACCGAAGCGGCGATCATGGGCACGAAGGACACCCTGCGTGGCCTGAAGG
>JALRGK010000256.1 GCA_023253415.1 Rhodocyclaceae bacterium | reverse complement strand
GGCACCTTCCGCCTGACCCAGGAAAATCTCACGATCCCGGCGGACACTCGGGAGTTCGCTATCAATATGTCGAACCAGCGCCACTGGGAAGCGCCCGTACAGCGTTACGTCGAAGAAATGCTGGCTGGAAAAACCGGCCCGCGTGGTGAAGACTTCAATATGCGCTGGGTCGCCTCCATGGTCGCTGATGTGCATCGCATCATGTCGCGCGGCGGTATCTTCATGTACCCAATGGACGCCAAAATCGCCAAACAGGGTGGTAAATTGCGCTTATTGTACGAAGCCAATCCGATGGCGTTTCTGGTTGAACAGGCCGGCGGCGCTGCCACAACCGGCCGCGAACGCATTCTGGATCTACAACCGACCACCCTGCACCAGCGCGTACCGGTCATCCTCGGCTCGAAGAACGAAGTCGAACGCGTCTCATCGTATCACCAGGATTAATTAAAGGGACCTCGACAGTTTGCATTCAGCAGCACGCGGGGTGAGCCCTGACCCAAAGGTTAGCCCGATTTCCGACGCTTTTCGTAGTCGATGAGGGCGCCTTTGGTCATGGGTCACCTGAACTCTCAACGGTAATAGCCCAAATCAAAAGGGCTTTTAGGTTTTGCGAGAAACATCCAGCCCCTTTCCTTTGCAGCCAAGCCCGTTTTAGCCGATAATTGCGACTTTTGCCGGGCCTTTGTCGTGTCATCACTGTCTGCCGCCAATTCTCCATCCCGTCCTGCCCGCCCAGCGCCTGCAGCACCTGCCTATAACGAACTAACGGGCGCCATCCGCGCTCTGGCCATGGACGCCGTCCAGCAGGCCAACTCCGGACACCCCGGCATGCCGCTCGGCATGGCCGAAATTGCCGAAGTCCTCTGGCGTCAACACCTTAGCCACAACCCGGCAAATCCCGCCTGGCCGAATCGCGATCGCTTCGTTCTGTCCAACGGCCACGGTTCAATGCTGCTCTACGCCCTGCTCCATCTGAGCGGCTACGACCTGAGCATTGAAGATCTCAAGCAATTCCGCCAATTGCACAGCCGCACACCAGGCCACCCGGAATATGGTTACACGCCTGGCGTTGAAACCACGACCGGCCCATTGGGTCAGGGGATCGCCAACGCCGTAGGCATGGCCATCAACGAAAAACTGCTGGCCGCTGAATTCAATCGCGATGGTCACACCATCGTCGATCACCACACCTACGCCTTCATGGGCGACGGTTGCCTCATGGAAGGTGTGTCGCATGAAGCCTGCTCACTAGCCGGTACGCTCGGTCTGGGCAAACTGATTGCGTTCTGGGACGACAACGGCATCTCGATCGATGGTCAAGTTGAAGGCTGGTTCACCGACGACACGCCGGGTCGCTTTGCTGCCTACGGCTGGCAAGTGATTCCCAACGTCAACGGTCACGATGCCGCCGCACTCGATGCGGCCATCAAAGCTGCCAAAGCTGACTCGACTCGCCCCACACTGATCTGCTGCCGTACCGCGATTGGCATGGGTTCGCCGAACAAGGCCAACTCGGCCGATGTGCACGGTTCACCGCTAGGCGCTGAAGAAATCGCGGCAACCCGCGCCGCCATT
>JALRGK010000157.1 GCA_023253415.1 Rhodocyclaceae bacterium | reverse complement strand
AGGTACATGAAGGTTGCGTAAAAGATCACCCAGAAGCCTTCCCATGGCCCAAGGTCCCAGCTGGGAATGGCGGCGAGTAATTCGCGAATAGGCGTGAAATAGCCCACAAAAGTGATGCCTGTCCACGCCGCTACCAGAATCCACAGGAGCTGCTTCGTCGACTTGATCAGCAGTTTCTTGCTGCTCATCGGACTTTGATCCAGTCGCATGCGGGCGAGGTGATCCCCTTCGACTTTTTCTTCGATCCAGGTAAACAACATCGTGTACACGGTTTGTGGACAGGCAAATCCGCAGAAAAGCCGCCCAGCGATGGCGGTGACAAAGAACAGCGCAATAGCCGCGACAATCATGATGTAGGCAAAAGCCAGTGCATCCTGTGGCCAAAGCACCGTGCCAAAGAAATACAGTTTTTCGTGAGGGATATCGAACAGAATAGCCTGACGGGTAATGCCGTTGCTGTCCCAGGTCAGCCAGCATGCGCCATAAAAAATTGCCTGAGTCAGCAGAAACATGGTCCAGCGTAGGGTATTGAAATATCCCTTTGTAGACCGAGCGTGTACCTTGCCTTTCTGACGGTAAAACTCGATGCGAGCTTCCTGAGCTTTCTTGACTGGCTGTTCCATTTTTAGCCCCTTTGATATGTTGGTGCTAGTACATCACCGTGACGGGGATAGGAACAGGCTCAGAATGACGCTTATTTGATAGGTACAGATTGTTGGGTAATCAACTCACCCAAGGTTGCCATGGCGGCGTCTAGACGTTGTGAGTCAGGATGCCCGAAATTAAGGCGCAGATAGTTTTTGAACTCCCGCTTGGCTGAGAAGATTGGGCCGGGGGCAATGCTGATGCCGCGTTCCAGCGCCTGCTGGTGCAGCAACAGTGTGTCAACGTGGGGAGGTAGTTCAAGCCAGAGAAAATATCCACCTTGTGGTCGCGCCAGCTTGGTTCCGGTCGGAAAATGACGCTCAACGGCTTGAACCATCTCTACTTCCTGCAAGGCCAGCGTTTGTCGCAAGTGGCGCAAGTGATTTTCCAAGCCACCGTGTTTCAGGTATTCAGCCAGCGCAATTTGCACAGGAACCGTGGTCGCCAGACTCGACGATAGTTTCTGGCGCTGAATGCGGCTTGCGTAGCGACCGGCTGCAACCCAGCCAATCCGATAGCCAGGGGCCAGGCATTTCGAGAACGATGACACATGCATGACCAGGCCGGTTTTGTCTTCTGCCTTGCTGCATAAGGGTGCCTGGGGCCCGAAATGAAGTTCGTTGTACACATCATCTTCGATGAGCGGCACATCGTAACGCCGGAGCAATTCCAGAAGCGCTTTTTTATTCTCATCCGAAACGCGGCTACCCGTTGGATTCGCAAAATTGAGCATGAACAGACAGGCTTTGATGGGGTGATGCCTGAGGGTGTCTTCCAATGCAGACAGGCTGACCCCTTCACGCGGATGGCTGGGAATCTCGATGACTTTCAGACCAAGCCGTTCGCTGGCTTGCAGCCCGGCGTAGAAGGTTGGGGATTCAATCGCAATCAAATCACCGGGCTGGGTTACCGCCTGCAAGCAGAGATTCAATCCTTCCATCGCACCTGATGTAATGACAATTTCCTGTGGAGAAACCGTTGCCCCTTGAGCCAGGTAGCGCAAAGCCAGCTGTCGCCGCAGTTCCTCATTACCAGGGGGCAGATCTGTCACGGTGGCCAATGGGTCGAACTTGCGGGCAGCGTTCGCCAAAAATCGTCCGAGCTTGTCGAGCGGGTAGAGATACGGGCTGGGAAAGCTGGAGCCCAGAGGCACCACGGAAGGATCACGAACGCTATCCAGTATCTGAAAAATGAAGTCACTCACCTGTAGTTGTGTGGATCCACCTACTGGGTGTGTCATTTCAGGTTCGGATAGGTTCTGGCCTAATCGGGCGCGCACAAAGTAACCAGATTTTGGTCGCGCCTCGATGAGTCCCCGGCCTTCAAGGATGTAGTAGGCCTGGGTCACGGTAATAGGGCTCACATCGTGAATACGGCACGCTTGTCG
>JALRGK010000133.1 GCA_023253415.1 Rhodocyclaceae bacterium | reverse complement strand
AAATTCTTTGGGCTTCTGGCTGCAACTGCATTTCGTGAAGATGATTTGTCTCATGACCAGCTATTTGGTCATCTAAAGAATGAGCTCTTTTCAGCGAGTGAGGCTGCCGAATACTTGGAGGTATCGATGCCTACATTCAGGCGTTATGTTCACGCTGGCAAGATCATCCCGAAATCTTCTGTAGGAAGAAGCCAGTTGTTTTCAACGGAAGATTTACGTGCGTTTAAGCGGCTATCAAAAGCTTCTGCATAACAAAGAGAATCAAATGACAATTCAAGGAAAAACAATTCCACGCTTTGATAATGAAGAAGAGGAACGTATTTTCTGGGAGTCGCACGACTCAACAGAATATCTGGATTGGTCGCAAGCAAAACAAATAAGATTAGAGGCTGTTTGTCGATCCCAATCTAAGCAGGTCAAAAATGAACCGCCTGAGCATCCATTAACCGATGTGAGTGATACAGAGGGATGGAAGTGAAACGAAAAAGGCCAATCAATTGATTGGCCTTTTTACTGTGTACTTGGGGCGAACGACGGGACTCGAACCCGCAACACCCGGGATCACAACCCGGTGCTCTACCAATTGAACTACGTCCGCCACTGGTAGGTACTACTGAAACTCTGGCGCGCCCGGCGAGACTCGAACTCACAACCTACGGCTTAGAAGGCCGTTGCTCTATCCGGTTGAGCTACGGGCGCCTCACTTCAACGCGCTACTTCGGTACTGCCACTACAAAGAAATGGTCGGGGCGGTGGGATTCGAACTCACGACCTCCTGGTCCCAAACCAGGCGCGATAACCGGACTACGCTACGCCCCGACGAGCCCAAGACTATAGCGGAGAGTACTTGCCGCCGTCAAGGTTTCTTTACGTTAAATGCAGATTAAATCAGGCGTTGCAGGGCGGCCTGATCCACCATGAACACAAAGTCGCTGCCGCCATCGGTATCCAGCCAGACGAGTGGCAGATCAGGATAGGCAGCGTCCATGACGCCGCGGTTGTGGCCAATTTCTACTATGAGCCAGCCACCGGGGTTGAGTGTCTTGGCGGCCTGGCGCAGCAGGGTGTGCACCAGGTCGAGGCCATCGTTGCCACCGGCCAGGGCCATTTCAGGTTCGTGCCGATATTCATCCGGCAGGGCGTCCATGGATGCCGCATCCACATAGGGTGGGTTGCTGATGATGATGTCGTATTTCTGGTCCAGCAGCGGGGCCATGAGGTCGCCCTGGTGGAGCTTGAGGCGATCTTGTAGGCCGTAGAGGTCCACATTGATGCGGGCCACTTCCAGGGCTTCGGGCGAAAGATCAACGGCATCGACCTGGCTATTCGGGAAGTGCAGCGCCGAGAGAATGGCCAGGCAGCCGGAGCCGGTGCAGATGTCGGCAACGCGGGTAATGGCGTCCGGGTTTTGCACCCAGGGTGATAGATCCACCATGAGCAGTTCTGCAATGAACGAACGCGGCACAATCACGCGGCGATCAATCTTGAAAATGTACGGGCCGAGCCAGGCTTCACCGAGGATGTAGGCAAGCGGTGCTTTGGTGGTGCAGCGTTCATCCAGGCGCTGGGTGAGCGTGGTGCGTTGTTCGTCGGTGAGAGTGTCTGACCAGAACTTGTCGAGTTCGTCGAAGGGAATGTCGAGCGTGGCGCTGATGAGCCAGGCGACTTCGTCTTCGGCACAGGTGCAACCGTGGCCAAAGCTGAGGCCGGCGTTTTCTAACTGGGGAACGGCGGCTTCGTAAAACTCGGCAATGCTGTTGGCAGGGGCGGTCATGCTCGGGGGCTTACTTCAGCAGCTGGCTGAAAATGTTTTTATAGATGGCGGCCAGCTC
>JALRGK010000119.1 GCA_023253415.1 Rhodocyclaceae bacterium | reverse complement strand
GGTAGCGGATTGCGCGTGCGGCCCGATACCGACCTCATTGACGGTTTACGCAGTCTGCTCGGTGCCGACCGGGTCCGACTGGATTATCAGCTGGGCGCGCAGCAGCGCGTCCGTCAGGCTGTGACTGATGCCCCGTGGGCCTAGTGTTGCGGCAAACCCGGAACGTTCGATGAGCGAAGCCGGTTGGGTGTTGAGCCCGCAGAGAATCAGCTGAGCACTCCGTTTATCCAGGGTTCGGTGCAATGTTTGCAGCAGGTCCAGCCCCGTTGTATCGAGTGATACCGTTTTGGCCATGTCGAGGATCAGTACCCGGGCCGGTTCATCTTGTTCGTCGAGCAGTGTTTCGAGTTTGCTGATGGCGGCAAAGAAGAGGGAGCCATAGACGCGATAGGCCGCAATGCGGTGTTCGCCGCTGGAGCTGATGGCGCCGGAGCCGTAATAATCTTCGAGTGGAATGCGTTCGACCTGTGTCAGTTCCGACATGCGGTAGAGATAGAACAGACATGCCAGGATCATGCCGAGTTCGACGGCCAGGGTCAGATCAAAGACCACGGTCACAATAAAGGTCGAGAGCAGAATCGCACGGTAGGGTAGTGTGTAGCGGCGCAATTCCTTGAAGGCATGCCATTCGCCCATGTTCCAGGCAACCAGCATCAGAATGGCGGAGAGTGCCGGCAGAGGGACGTACACTGCAGCGGGTGCGGCAACCACAACAACGAGAAGTAAGGCCAGCGCATGAAAGATGCCGGAAAACGGAGAGCGGCCACCGGCGCGAACGTTGGTCGAGGTGCGGGCGATGGCGCCGGTGGCGGCAAAGCCACCAAAGAGTGGCGCGACGACGTTGGCCAGACCCTGTGCCATGAGTTCCTGGTTGGGGTCATGTCGGTCATCGATGGCGGCGTCCGCAACGCGAGCCGAGAGTAGCGACTCAATGGCGCCGAGCAAGGCGATAGCGATGGCCGGTTGAATCAGCTGGTTCAGGGTGGAGAGCGAGAAGGTGGGCAATGCCAGCGCCGGAATATCGCGAGGAATACCGCCGAATTTGGAGCCGATGGTTTCTACCGGGAATGAAAACGCGGCTTGTAAGCCGGTGGCGACCAAGAGTAGGGCTAGCGGACCGGGGATTTTGCCGAGTGCTGGAATCCAGCGACCGGCGCGTTTGTTCCAGAGAATCAGTGCGGCCAGTGAGATGGCCGACATGATGACGGTGGGGCTCTGCATGGTGCCGGCATAGTGCCAGAGCGTTTCCATGCGTTCAAAAAACTCTGCGGGCATACTCGGAATCTGCAGACCGAAGAAATCCTTGATCTGACTCATAAAGATCACCACGGCAATGCCATTGGTGAACCCGATGACCACGCTGATTGGGATGAACCGGATCAGCACGCCCATCTTCGTGAGACCCATCACAAAAAGTAGGATGCCGGCAATCATGGTGGCGACCATCAGGTTCTGGAAGCCGTAGATGCTGACGATGCCAAAGACGATGGGAATAAAGGCGCCAGTCGGGCCGCCGATCTGCACACGGGAGCCGCCGAGCAGCGAAATGATGAAGCCGGCAACGATAGCGGTCCAGATGCCTGCGGTGGGTGAACAGCCGGAAGCAATGGCGAAGGCAATGGCCAGTGGCAGCGCCAGCACCCCAACAGTGACGCCAGCAGCGGCATCTTTGGCGAGTTGTTCCGGTGTGTAGTCTTTAAGGCAGTCCAGCAGTTTGGGGCGGAACCGGGCGAGCGGGTATTTACCGGTTGATTTACTGCCCGCCATAGCCGCTGCCGGCTGGCCGGATCCTGTGAACTCCGCCTCGCTCATACACCCTCCCGGTGCCTATATGATGCGCACCCGGTCTTTTTGAGTGTTTTAGGGCGCCTGTAAGTTTCCTATAGTGTAACCGGTTATTTGACCCGCATGCCAGCCTGGGCACCCGAATCCGGGCTCAGGATGTAGAGGCCGGGGTGGTTGCCTTCGGTGTCAGAGGCGGCGAGTACCATCCCCTCGGATAGGCCGAATTTCATCTTGCGGGGTGCCAGGTTGGCGACCATGACGGTGAGACGACCGATCAGCAGTGCCGGGTCATAGGCCGACTTGATGCCAGCGAAGACCTGGCGGAATTTCGGCTGGCCGTTTTCAGTTTCGCCAATATCCAGCTGCAGGCGGATGAGCTTGTCGGCACCTTCCACATGTTCGGCGTTGATGATCTTGGCAATACGCAGATCGACCTTGGTGAAGTCGTCGATGCTGATGTGTGCACCTTCAGTGGCTGCTTTGCTGTCCTGTTTCTGATCCACGGCTTTGTCGGCTTTCTGTTCTTTTTTCTTATCATTGGCTTTTTCAGCCTTGGAGGTTTCTGTTGCCTGCAGAGATTCGGCATTGGCCGCGATAAGGGCATCGACCATCGGTCGCTCGATGCGGTTCATCAGATGGGCGTAATCGTTGATACGATGGCCGGCTGGCAATGGCTGGCGGGCATCGGCCCAGGTCAGCGGTGCGCCGTTGAAGAAGCTTTCAATCTGACTCGCAACCGCTGGCAATACCGGCTTCAACAGCACCGATAGGCTGCGGAATAGATTAAGCGCCGTCGTCGCCACGATATGGAGTTGGTCGCGCTGTTCCGGGTCCTTGGCCAACAGCCAGGGTTGCTTGTCGTTGACGTAGAGGTTGGCTTCATCCGCGAGATGCATGATCTGGCGCATGGCACGGGCGCTGTCGCGTGCTTCCATAGCGGCAGCAACCTCGGCCAGGGCTTCGTCCGTGACGATGCGATCAAATACCGCACGATCCGTTTCGCCAAGAGTGCCCTCGAATTGTTTCTTGATAAAGCCGGCACAACGGCTGGCGATGTTGACGTACTTGCCGACCAGATCACTGTTGACCTTGGCGATGAAGTCATCGAGATTGAGGTCGATGTCTTCCATGGTGCCGTTGAGCTTGCTGGCAAAATAGTAGCGCAACCATTCCGGGTTCAGCTTCTGTTGCAGGTAGCTTTCAGCAGTGATGAACGTGCCACGAGATTTCGACATCTTGGCACCATCCACCGTGAGGAAGCCATGGGCACAGATGCGGGTCGGTACTCGGAAGCCGCCTTCATGGAGCATGGCGGGCCAGAACAGGGCATGGAAGTAGAGAATATCCTTGCCGATGAAGTGAATCAGTTCGGTTTTAGCATCGGGCTTCCAGTAGGCATCGAAATCCAGGCCTTCCTTTTTGGCGAGTGCCTTGAAGGCCCCCATGTAACCGATGGGGGCATCGAGCCAGACATAAAAGTACTTGCCCGGGGCATCTGGGATGGCAAAGCCGAAATACGGTGCATCGCGCGAGATATCCCAATCACTGAGTTTGTTTTCGCCGGGGGTGCCCAGCCACTCCTGCATTTTGTTGGCGGCTTCGTGCTGCAGCACGGGGATCCCATCGGGTGCGCTGCGCGTGAAGTCGCGCAGGAACTGCTGGCAACGTGCGTCCGACAACTTGAAGAAGTAATGCTGCGAAGGCTTCAGAACAGGCACGCTGCCCGAAACGGCCGAGCGCGGGTTCTTGAGTTCTGACGGGGTGTAGGCGGCACCGCAGGACTCGCAGTTGTCACCATATTGATCGGCGGCCCCGCACTTGGGGCATTCCCCTTTGATGAAGCGATCTGGCAGGAACATGCCCTTTTCTTCATCGTAGTACTGTTCAATCTCGCGCGTTTCGATGAGGCCGGCATCGCGCAGATTGCGGTAGATCGTCTCTGCGCATTCGCGGTTTTCGTCGCTGTGCGTGGAGTGGTATAGATCAAAGGCAATGTTAAAGCCTGTGAAATCACGCAGATGTTCCTGGTGCACGCGGGCGATCAGCGCTTCCGGGGTGATGCCTTCCTTTTCGGCGCGCAGCATGATGGGCGTACCATGCGTGTCGTCGGCACAGACATATGTTGCATTGTTGCCGATGAGCTTTTGAAAACGCACCCAGATATCGGTCTGGATATATTCGACCAGATGACCCAGGTGGATGGCCCCGTTAGCGTAGGGCAGCGCGGAAGTGACGAGCAGAGTACGTTTCATGGGCGCAATTTTAGCCGATTGGGGCGATCTGACAGGGTTTTTTAGCGAATTTGACGGGCGATCGGGCGTAAAATTGCCCGATTAGCGAGTTGCTGGCCCATGCAGGTCGCAACCATTGATCCCCTTCTGCTGACGGAGTCCGTATGAGCCCTTCTGAACAAAACGCTGTGCTGGCCCAGGCTGGCGACCTTCTTACAGCCCTGATTGATCCGGTCACGGAGAAACCTTATTGGGCGGCTAATCAGGTGGCAGGCGCTCTGGCCCTGACCGATGGTGGGTTGAGCGTCAGGGTCACCGTGGGTTATCCGGTGGCTCTGGCGGCGACGTCGATTGAAGCGCAAATTCGTGCTGCTTTGGCTGGGCTGGGCGTGCCGGTGACGGTGGCCGTGCTAGGTCAGATCGACGCGCATGTGGTGCAGCGTAATTTGCCGTTATTAAAGGGCGTAAAAAATCTGATTGCGGTAGCTTCAGGTAAAGGCGGTGTTGGTAAGAGTAGTACCGCCGTGAATCTGGCGCTGGCGTTGTCGCGCCATGGCGCCCGGGTTGGCTTGCTGGATGCCGATATTTACGGCCCTTCCATTCCACAAATGTTGGGCATTGGTGGGCAACAACCCCATTCACCGGATGGTAAGCATATCGAGGCCTTGCAGGCCCATGGCATCGCCCTGATGTCCATCGGTTTTCTGGTCGATGCCGAATCTCCGATGGTTTGGCGCGGCCCGATGGTGACCTCGGCGCTGGAGCAGCTGCTGCGCGACACCTTGTGGGGAGAGCTGGATTATCTGGTGGTGGATATGCCGCCGGGGACTGGCGACATCCAGCTGACCCTGGCGCAGAAGGTACCGGTGACGGGTTCGGTCATCGTCACGACGCCGCAGGATATTGCCTTGCTGGATGCGCGCAAGGGGATTCGCATGTTTGAAAAGGTGGGTGTGCCAATTCTGGGCATTGTGGAGAATATGTCGATGCATATCTGCACAAACTGCGGCCATGCCGAACCAATTTTCGGCGAAGGGGGCGGGGCTGCGCTGGGTGCTGATTATCAGGTGCCGTTGTTGGGCAAGTTGCCGCTCGATTTGCGGATTCGGGCCGGTCTGGATGCGGGGCAACCCATTGTGGCGGCGGATCCGGACTCGGCGATCAGCCAGGAATATCTGACCATCGCCTTGAAGGTTGCCGGTGCCGTGTCGGCCAGAGCGCGGGATACCAGTCATAAGTTCCCCAAAATCGTCATCGAGTAGGTGTCGGAGCCTCACACAGGGTACAATTTCCGCCAATTTTCATGAATTTGCGTCAACGTAAACTTGAGATTGTTTCCTGTCCATCATGTGGTCGCGCTCAAGTCGATGTCTACACCTTGGCGGAGAAAGTTCAGGCAGGATTACAAGGTATGACCGTTCCACTTCGCGTCGCAGTCATGGGAT
>JALRGK010000114.1 GCA_023253415.1 Rhodocyclaceae bacterium | reverse complement strand
GCGTAGACGGTGAAAACGTAGTGGTGCAGGCGCAGATCATTCCAAGGTGGGCAAGGACCATCATAGCCATAATAGTCACCGCGCATATCGGCATCCCCGGCAAACCAGGCTGTGTAATCATTGATCCCTTGGCGGGCCCCGAGCGGAGCCCCGGGGCCCGCCTTGCCGCAAGGGGTGACTTCGCTGGAAAACAGTCCTGCCGGGATCGATTGTGTTGTGGCAGGCAGGTCGACCAGTACCCAGTGGTAAAAGTCCACCCGGGGCAAGTCTGCGTCAACCACCTGGCCTTCCACATTGACGTTGTCCCCGACTGAAGGGACGTCCGGGTCAACACAAATCACCGCGAAGGATTTTGTACCAGCCGGTGCACCAGACCAGCTCAACTCAGGGCTCTGGTTGCTGCCGAGGCAGACACGGCTTTTCTCATTGGGGATACAGAAGGCGTATTGCCCTGCGATCGGCTGCTTATCCTGAATACTCTGGCTGGTCAGTTTCACGAGTGTCTCCTTGATGCCTGAAAAAGAGTCGGCGATTCAAATGCTGGCGTGTTGGCCTTTTTGAATGATTGTGCGCCGGGTTCAGGTTTTACGGAAGTCCTTCGGCCGGAAACCCAGAATAAATAATGTGGCACCGTAGGCAATGCCGGCCGCCGTTATCAGGCCGCCGAGCCACAGCATTCGCTCTACGATTGGTGCCTGCAGCCAGAAGGCGTCGTCCCGATACCCCAGGAGGAGTATCGTGCTCATGATTGCCAGGGCAACACCCACTTTGCCGAGAAAGCGACGCCAACCCGGAAGGGGTTCATAAATGGCCGCCTTGCGCAGCCCGTGGTAGAGGAGGGCTGCATTCAGACAGGCTGCCAACCCGATCGAAAGCGCCAGGCCTGCCTGTTTAAGTGGGCCAATAAAGACCAGGTTCATCAACTGTGTTGCCACCAGGGCGGTGATGGCGATTTTGACTGGGGTCTTCAGGTTTTGCCGGGCATAAAACCCCGGTGCCAAGACTTTGACCAGAATCAGTCCGCTTAAGCCGATGCTATATGCGACCAGGGCGTGACTGGTTTCACTCACATCTCTGGCAGTAAATGCGCCATGCATAAAGAGTGTTGAAATCAGGGGGACGGCCAGAATCGCCAGACCCAATGCAGCGGGAAGTGTGAGCAGGAAGCAGAGACGTAGCCCCCAGTCCAGCAGGCTCGAGTAGGCTGCTTTATCTCCGCCATGGTGATGCCGGGTCAGGCTGGGCAGAATGACGGTGCCGATAGCGACACCGAGCATGCCGGCCGGAAATTCCATCAGGCGGTCTGCGTAATACAGCCAGGAAATACTGCCGCTCTCCAGAAATGACGCAAACACGGTATTTAATAAGAGGCTGATCTGACTGACCGACACGCCAAGCAGTGCCGGAACCATCAGGAGGCCAATGCGCCTGACGCCGGGATCCTGCCAGCAGGCTTTGAGGTTCAGGCTAAAACGGGGCAGGCAATCAATTTTATGTAGAGCGTAAAACTGCAGGGCGAGCTGGAGTATCCCGCCAATGATCACCCCCCAGGCCAGAGCCTTAACCGGGGGGTCAAACCAGCCCTGAGCAAAGACTGCCATCAGAATCAGGCTGATGTTTAACAGAACAGGCGTAAATGCGGGGACTGAGAACTTGCTCCAGGTATTCAGAATGCCAGCTGCAAACGCCACCATCGACATAAAGAAAATATAGAGAAAGGTGATGCGGGTCAGCGTAACGGCCAGATCGAATTTGGCCGGATCGTCGAGAAACCCCGGGGCTGAAATGGTCACAATTGCGGGTGCCCACCAGATGCCCAATAGTGCGACGAGAAGCACCGTTGCCCCAAGAACGCTGCCCGTGCGGTTAATCAGCAAGCGTGTTTCTTCTGCGCCACGTTGCTTATGGTATTCACCGAGCAGCGGCACAAAAGCCTGGGAGAAGGCGCCCTCGGCAAACATCCGTCTTAGCAGGTTGGGGAGTTTGAAGGCAACAAAAAAGGCGTCGGTCGCGGCATCGGCACCGAAACTGCGGGCAATCACGAAATCCCGGACGAACCCCAGAATGCGCGAAAGAAAGGTAAAACCACTGACGGTGGCAACGGAGCGAAGAAGACTCATGCCCGAATTGTACGATGGTTGCACTTGTTTGCGCTTTCCGGTATAGTCGCGTGTTTTCGCATTTACCCAATTTCCCCCGCAAAGGATGTTTCATGGCCAATAGCGCCCAAGCCCGCAAACGTGCCCGTCAGGCAAATAAGCAGCGTGCCCACAACGCCAGCCAACGCTCCGAATTCCGTACGGCCATCAAAAAAGTGCGCCGTGCTATTGAAGCTGGTGACAAGTCGGCAGCGCAAGCTGTTTATGCAGCTGCAATCAGCGTGATCGACAGCATCGCTGACAAGCGTATCGTTCATAAGAACAAGTCGTCGCGTCACAAGAGCCGTCTGTCGGCCCAGATCAAGGCTATGGCTGCCTGAATCTAACGACTGCACGCAATAAAAAAGCACCTTCGGGTGCTTTTTTTTCGCCGATAGTCAGAGTGACGGGCTGGAACCGCCAGCAAATCTTTGTAACTCGCTCGGTCAGCGAGCGGGGATGCTTGGCGGATAAACCACAACGTCCGCCAACGTTTCGTCAATGTTGCAGATTTCCAGGCTACAAACACCATCCAGAAGCACTAACTCGTTGTCTTTGGCAAAGTTGGCGAGGAAACGATAGCCGATGGGCGAGATGTCGTAGAGTGCCCCATCGATGAAGACGCATTTGTCACCTTCCCATTCGCCGGGACTAACATAGGGCGAGTAGCGCATTTTCTTTTCAGTGCCGAAGGCAGACATCACTCCACACAGCCGCTCCGCCCAATCTGAAGGGCGGAACTTCTTGCCGTCCTGTGTACGGCCAACAATGACGAGACTTGGCGACAGGTTGGATGGGCTTTTGGCGTCGTCTGTCGGGGTGGGGCTATTCATGACGTTATTCTATCGACTTTTGTGGGCTTGCGGGAGTAGATCGTCGTCCACTTTTGCCATAAAATCACGGGGAACGCTTTTAATACACGATGCGGCGGGGATTCTTCCGGGTTTAGCCCGAAGTTCGCTCACGCCGCTTTTGTTTTTTTCTGAATTTAAGTTTTGACCGAGAAGTCACCATGACCCATGTGATGAACACCTACGCCCGTCAGCCTGTTGCTTTTAGCCATGGCGAGGGCAGCTGGATTGTCGATACCGAGGGCAAGCGTTACCTCGATGCGCTGTCGGGTATTGCCGTCAATACATTGGGTCATAACCATCCGGATCTGGTGCACGCGCTTGCGCAACAGGCGGGTCAATTGCTGCACACCTCGAATCTCTACCGTATTCCACTTCAGGAAGAGCTGGCCGATAAATTGGCATCTCTGTCCGGGATGGAAGAGGTTTTCTTCTGTAACTCGGGTTGTGAAGCCAATGAAGCCGCCATCAAACTGGCGCGTTTTTATGGTCACCGTCAGGGCATTGAAAATCCAACGATCATTGTCATGGAACACGCGTTTCATGGGCGCACGATGGCCACGCTTTCGGCGACGGGTAACCGCAAGACGCAGGCCGGGTTTGAACCGCTGGTCAGTGGTTTTGTCCGTGTGCCATACAACGATATTGAGGCGATCCGTCAGGTTGCCGCCCATAACAAAAACGTGGTTGCTGTCCTGCTGGAGATGATTCAAGGAGAGGGTGGCATTCATCTGGCGGATGATGAGTTCCAACGCCAGCTGCGCAGTCTTTGTGATGAAAATGGGTGGTTGATGATGACCGATGAGGTGCAGTGTGGCATCGGTCGTACCGGAAAATGGTTCGGCTTTCAACACGCAGGCGTGCGTCCTGATGTGGTGTCGCTCGCCAAAGGCTTGGGTTCTGGTGTACCCGTTGGCGCTTGCATGGCGGGTGGTCGGGCTTCGGGTTTGTTTGGCCCAGGTAACCATGGTTCCACATTCGGCGGTAACCCCCTGGCGATGCGTGCCGCTAAAACAACAATTGATGTTTTGGAGCGGGATCTGCTACTCGATAATGCCGATAGGATGGGTCGTGCGATTCGAGATGGTTTGCGCGCCCGTATCGGTGAACTACCGGAAGTCGTCGATATCCGCGGTCGGGGTCTGATGATTGGTATCGAGCTGGATCGTCCCTGTGGTGAACTCGTTGGCCAGGCTCGAGATGCCGGTTTGCTGATCAATGTTACGGCTGATTCTGTCGTACGTCTGTTGCCTTCGCTCAACATTTCCCAGGCCGATGTCGACGTCCTGGTTGATCGTCTATCCACCGTGATTAGCCGTTTTCTGGGGAAATAAGATGGCCTTGAGACATTACCTGCAGTTTAGTGATTTCAATCGCGAAGAATACGAGTATCTGTTCGATCGTACACGCTGGATTAAAGAGCGCTTCAAGTCGTACCAGCAGTACTGGCCACTGGTTGATCGCACGCTTGTCATGATTTTCGAGAAAGCCAGCACCCGTACGCGTCTATCTTTTGAAGCCGGCATGCAACAGCTGGGTGGCGCAGCCATCTATCTAAATACGCGCGATTCGCAGTTGGGCCGTGGCGAGCCGGTTGAAGACGCAGCGCAGGTAATTTCGCGAATGAGCGATATTGTCATGATTCGCACTTTCGAGCAGAGCATTGTCGAACGCTTTTCGACCTATTCGCGCGTGCCAGTTATCAATGGCCTGACCAATGAATACCACCCGTGCCAGATCATGGCTGATATATTCACCTATCACGAACATCGGGGTGATCTGCGGGGTAAGACCGTGGCCTGGATTGGTGATGCTAATAACGTATGCAATACCTGGTTGCAGGCAGCGCGTATTCTGGATTTCAAGGTCAATGTCTCGACGCCGCCGGGCTATGAGTTGGATATGTCTTTGGTCGGTGGCAACGGTAGTCACTATGAAGTGTTCGCAGACCCAATGGATGCCGCACGGGGTGCTGATCTTGTCACGACGGACGTCTGGACATCCATGGGCTTTGAGGCCGAAAACGAAGAACGTCTTAAAGACTTTGCTGACTGGCAGGTGGATGATGACATGATGGCGATTGCCAATCCCGGCGCGCTATTTATGCACTGCCTGCCTGCCCATCGTGGCGAAGAAGTGACTGCGAGCGTTATTGACGGATCGCAAAGCGTGGTTTGGGATGAAGCGGAAAACCGTCTGCATGTGCAGAAGGCCTTGATGGAATTTTTGTTGCTGGGTCGGGTTGACTGATCTAGTAGGGTTTTGTTTTTAACATTGAGCGGAAAGCAGCAATGAGCGATATCAAAAAAGTGGTACTGGCCTATTCGGGCGGTCTCGACACTTCGGTGATCTTGAAGTGGTTACAGGATACGTATGGATGCGAGGTCGTGACCTTTACGGCAGACCTGGGACAGGGCGAAGAACTCGAACCTGCACGTGCCAAAGCCCTGAAGCTGGGCATCAAGCCGAAGAATATTTTTATTGACGACCTGCGTGAAGAGTTTGTGCGAGATTTTGTCTTCCCGATGTTCCGTGCTAACACCGTGTACGAAGGTGAGTACCTGCTCGGCACCTCGATCGCTCGTCCCCTCATCGCCAAACGCCTCATCGAGATCGTTAACAAGACCGGTGCCGATGCCATCTGTCACGGTGCAACTGGTAAGGGTAATGACCAGGTGCGGTTCGAGCTCGGTGCTTACGCGCTGAAACCGGGCGTCAAGGTCATTGCACCGTGGCGCGAGTGGGATCTGCTGTCACGGGAAAAGCTCATGAACTACGCAGAGTCACATGGCATTCCCATTGATATGAAGCACAAGAAGGGTGGCTCTCCATATTCGATGGATGCCAATCTCCTACACATCTCCTTCGAAGGCCGTCATCTGGAAGATCCGGCTGCTGAAGCCGAAGAATCCATGTGGCGCTGGACCGTTTCGCCAGAGAAGGCGCCCAACAAGGCCGAATATATCGACATCCAGTACGTAAAGGGTGACCCGGTTGCCATCAACGGCAAGAAGATGAAGCCGCACGAGATTCTGGCGTTGCTCAACCAGCTGGGCGGCAAGCATGGTATCGGTCGTCTGGACCTCGTGGAAAACCGTTACGTTGGCATGAAGTCGCGTGGTTGTTACGAAACCCCGGGCGGTACGATTCTGCTTAAAGCGCACCGCGCTATCGAATCGATTACCCTGGATCGCGAAGTCGCCCACCTCAAGGATGATCTGATGCCGCGTTACGCCAGCCTGATCTATAACGGCTACTGGTGGAGCCCGGAACGTCGTGCGTTGCAGACGCTGATTGACCATACCCAGGAACATGTGAACGGTTCGGTACGACTGAAACTTTACAAGGGTAATGTCATCGTTGTCGGCAGGGATTCGAAACAGGACTCACTGTTTGATCCGACCATCGCCACCTTTGAAGATGATGCCGGTGCGTATGACCAGAAAGATGCCGCCGGCTTTATCAAGCTGAACGCCCTGCGTATGCGCATTGGTGCCAATCGCGATGCACGTAAAGACGCCAAGGCGAGTAAAGCACCCGTGAAAAAGGTGGGCGCCAAAAAAGCGGTGGCCAAAAAGGCGGCGGTGAAAGCTGCGCCGCGTAAAAAGGCGTAAATTATGGAAGGTACCCTGTTCGGCTTTAATGAAGAGCAAATTGCCGACTTTATGTCGACCTATGGTGTCGCAGGCTTCATTCTGTTCATGCTGTTCATCATTGCCGAGATCGCCATCAAATCCAAGGCCGGCAAACTGGGTACCGCCATCTTGTTCTTTGTTCTCGCCTTCGGCATGGTCGGCTACATGGCCAAAGGCATTATTCAGAAA